>CALMWK010000029.1 GCA_937873375.1 Candidatus Bathyarchaeota archaeon | reverse complement strand
GCTTGAACGGAACTAGAAATCGAACGTCATAATCAACAGCTACTGATTCATCCCATAAAAAGGTAGCTTGTGAAAAATTTCTTTCTGAATAGAAAAAAAGTTATCCATGTCTAAACATGGATAGATGTTACGTGGTAGCAGCTATGGAGTTTTTGGGATGTTCCATCTTCTCTCTAAAATCAATTCTTCCTACCTTGAAGTTTGATATAAACATTGTGAAAACTGATGAATGAGAACCAAATAGTGCTCTGTTGCACCTGTCTCTCTTTTTGTAGTATGGTTTTTGACCTCTGATAGTTACCTATCATTCCACCTACCCCTATAGATTTCTGCAATGAATCTCTATTAGGCTCCAAATAGGTTGGCTGAACCTCTACCCCCTCTCTGCAGCTACCTACCCCCCTCTATAAATAGAGTCAACCACCAAGCAGACTGCTGCTTGACTAAACTTTCACTACAAGCAAAACCCCTACCCTGCAAACACCCCCTCAATCCCTTTCGGCATACTATTTCCAATAGGCTCCAAATATGAACAGCCAACAAATGTGCCACACAAAAAAAGAGCGACTGTATGCGTGAAGTTTGACTTAAAGCACGATGTTGGGGTGTATGCTACGGTTTCTTGTTTTGTTTATTCGACTGTTTTTGGCTGCGTTTTGTCCCATGTTTTTTCAAATTCTTCAGGAGACATAATATCTGAATTCGCCAGCCGCTGCCTAAAAGCGTCGCGGGCGCATGGTTCACTTACATGTGAACGGTAAACAGCAGTTAAGAGATACACTGTCATGCTGAGGGATATGGGTTTTCCAGCCATAAGGGTTAATTCTTTTGAGGCGGACTCCAAGTCCGCGTAAACCGCGTCGGGTAAAGTTATTGTTTTTGCCATGTCAGTTTGCTCCTACAAGTATTCTGTATAACAAATTAAGTGTTTAACTGTTCTGATTTCCAGAGGAAAAGCATTTACTTGAGGAAGAGGTGAAACAGCCAATTATCAGGTGTCTTGGAGCGCGAAGGTATGTTGAAACTTAGGTGGATTCCCGTTGCGTTATTGCTTTTAGTTGTTGTTTCTTGTGTTGTCCTCTACACTGCAGACCAGTCCCAACTAAACAGGAATACATCCGAGAACAGGGAAACGCTTTTTCAGGTTGCCGCGTTCAAACCGTTTGCGCAAGGAGAGTATGATGGGGTCATCACCTATGCAGAGTTGGCAAAACATGGCGATTTTGGAATAGGCACCCTAACTGGTTTAGACGGGGAGATGGTAGCGCTAAATGGTGTGTTCTACCAGATTCCAACCGACGGCAAACCTGTAAAAATAACCTCTGAGGCGGAAACGCCTTTTGCAGAGGTCACTTTCTTTGAGGCAGACCAGACCCTTTACGTTGCTGACGCAATGAACTATTCAGAGTTGACAGCGTACATTGACCAGATTATTGCCCCTGAAAGTGCCATGTACGCGATAAAGATTCACGGGGTTTACGATTACGCGAAAACCCGAAGCGTACCTGTGCAAACTGAACCTTACCCGACCCTCACCGAAGTCATAGCACAACAAACTATCTTCACTTTGGACAACGTTACAGGAACTGCTGCTGGTTTTCGGCTTCCAAGCTACATGGACGGTGTCAACGTAGCAGGATACCATCTCCACTTCATCACTGATGATGAAGGCGCAGGCGGACACTTACTGGATTGCGTTGTCAGAAACGCCACCATCGAAATTGACTACACATATCAGTATGAGTTAACGCTGCCCGAAAACTCCTAAACCGAGGTTAACGAGATTCGTCGAGTTTTTTCTTGAAAAACGCTTTTTCGACGGTCCGCGCGTCAAGGTTGTTTTTGCTCGCCGTTTTTCTCAACGCTGCAAGGAGTTTTAGATAATTCTGGGGCGCGAATAGGTTGGGCGGTTCGTTGCCAAGCAGTGCTTTCCACACTTGTGCGTCAAAGACGCCGTATTGTTTGGGATCAAAGAACGCGAGTATGATGCTGGCTAGAACGGGGCTGACTCCGTTTAGCATGGTGAGGCTGTTTAGGCGGTATGCATCGTCGTTTGAGGGCACATTAAAGACTTGACCTGAAATGCGGGCAACTGTTGCTTCGTCGTTTTGGGCTATTGCTGCTAAAACGCGCTTCTTTTTTTCCTCTGACCCATCTTTGAATTTCCACTCGACTATTTGAGCTAAGTCGTCACGGGTTAGAACCTTGTTTCTGCGGAATTTGGCACCTAACTCGTTTTCTTTTTGAACCCACCAGCCTTGGTCTTTATCGTATTTTTTGCTCCACTTCAGAAGCTCTTTTTTATCAACCATCAAAACCACCAACTGCCCAGATGCATTTTACTATTCATAACTGTCATGTTAACAAAGTCAGAAGGTTCGGTGTCATTTGTGGGCGTTTTTCTGGTAGCGTGAGGGGTCGCGCAAGTTCTGGATTGGTGAATCTTCTGTGTAGCCTGAAGCTGCTTTTGCGCGGTACTTTTTCTCTGATTCCTTGGCTTGGCTTTCTTTGCTGCTCAATTCTACGCTGCTTTCCAGTTTTTTTATAGTTCTACCCAACCGACGTTGACCTTTCGTAACCATACTTTTACTCCCTTTTCATGTTATTAATAGCTTGTCTTATAACTTTAGGTATTCTGTGAAATTACCGCCGCTTTTCATTGAAGTAGCGTTACAAGATTCATTTTTGTGCATTAAAAACGGCTAACAAATTCAGAAAAGAAAATAGAAAAGGCGGTTGGCAACACTGACAAATCTATGCTCAAAGTTTTACGATTTGGGCATGTGGTATGCCTTCGATGTTCAACACGGCCTCAGGATGCACGTAGCCTTTTGCGATGGCGGTTTCCACGCAGCACTTGCCTACCATATTCACGATGTTCGAATTATTAATCATACCCACTGCTTCTTCCACGGTGACTTTTCCGCCGTTGTAGAACTCATCTTTCACGTGGAAAACAATTTTGCCTTCACGCAGTGTCCTGCCTAAAAGTTCGCTGTCACAGATGGCTAAGAGCACGTTTCTGCCTACTTTCTTGAGGTTAACGTACACATCCACCATAAACAACACTCCTAAAGTTGTTTAATAGCCGACTTTGCACCACACGCATTACACACTAAGAAAGAAAGACGTTTTTCCTTTGATACCTGCGTATCTGGACGTTTGCACACAGGACAAATCACGAATTCATCCATGTACCGCTGTAGCAACCGCTCAAAAGTGTCTCGGGGGAACTTTCCTTGAAAAATCGCCCTGCCGTCATGATAAGTTGCGGCTGTAGCCATTTCTCGCGTCAGGAACTTTAAAATGTGCTGGGGGTCACGGTCCAAGGTGTCTGCGACCTCTTTGAAGTTGGAAATCGTTGTGCGCAGGCCAGCCATCGAAACGAACAGTCTAGGCATCTCTAACCGCTCATGTTTCAGAGTGACTTCAGGTATTTGCGCGCGCGCCCGCTTCAACAGCTCACTATAGTCATACTCCATGCTTTTTACCCCAACAAACCATGAAACAACATAGTATTTAAAACTTCTAACCATGGAACATGAAACACTCATCCAGCAAACATAAAAGGAGCATCGTAAACCAATATTAGTTTGAATTTCACATTCCTATTATCCGATTAGCGCGAAAGAGGAAAACCCTTGACCCAAGAAACGAAACCAAGCGAGCTCGCGACAATAAGCCAGCAAATAGATGCTGTAAGAGAACAGCTAAACAAAACCAACACCGACATAATCCAACACGTAGAGAAAAGAGACAAACTCAACCAGCAAGCCCAAGCCCTCCGCCAAGAAATTACTGAACTCAAAAAGGAACGCGACGCCCTCAACGAAAGTGTCAAAACATTAAAACAGCAACGCGACGAAATGCGAACCAAAATCCGACCCTACATCGAAGAAATAAAAGCACACAGCGAGAAAATCCGCGAACTAAAAGAGAAAAGATCAGGCCAAAATCGACACGAACTGCAGAAACAGCTTGACGCCATTGAATGGAAAATAGCAACAACCTCCCTTGACCTGCAGGAAGAAAAAAGACTCATAGACCAAGTCAAACAACTCGAAATTCAACTGATTGTCTACAAGAAAATGGATCAACACAGCAAAAAAATCAGCGAAATAAAAACCGAACTCAAAGTTTACCAAGACAAGGCAGACGTTTTTCACAAGGAACTCACAGAAAACGCCAAGAAAAGCCAAGAACTCCACGCCAAAATGCAAATAGAATTCAACGAAATGGCAAAAATCCGAGACGAAGCAACCAACCTGCATGTGCAATACTTACTGGCTAAAGAGCAAATCAAACCGTTGCACGATCAAATTACCCGGTTGATGGAACAACGAAGAACGCTACAAGAAACAGCTAGAGGCGAATTCGAGAAATCCAAGAAAAACAAGGAACAGGAAATCAAAGAAAAACTTGGTTCCCAAGCACGAGACAAACTGCAACGCGGAGAAAAACTGAACTGGCAAGAATTCCAGCTCATGGCTGGAAGCGACAACTCTGAAACGGAAGATTAAAACTTAACTAGCTGGTACATATAGAAAATAGAGAGTTCCGATGCCTGAAACTGGGGAACAAACCGAAAAACGAATTCTAATTCTATGTGTGGATAGAGATGGCGATCTCGGAACCAAAGCAGGCATAAAAACCCCACTTATAGGAAGAAAACCCAACCTAGATGCGGCTGTGGCTCTCGTCCTTAGTGATCCTGAAGAACCTGACGCAAACGCCATGTTTGAAGCCGTCAGCCTACACGACCGCCTTATAAAAGAGAAAAAACCTGAAGAAATCTTTGAGGTTGCCACGATATGTGGGTCTGAACTGGGCGGAGTAGGGGCAGACAGAAAACTGGTCTCCGAGTTAAACTCCATTCTGGAAGCTTTTGAAGCAGACGAGGTTATCTTGGTCACGGACGGTTACTCAGACGAGGCGGTTCTGCCGTTGGTGGAGTCAAGAGTTCCCGTTTCCTCAGTAAGACGCATAGTTGTGAAACATAGCGAGTCAATCGAAGAGACCGCAGCTCTCTTTTCACGGTACATGAAGCTACTTGTGGAAAACCCACGGTACTCACGCATAGCGTTGGGCATTCCAGGTTTGCTGCTTCTTATCTGGGGCATCCTGGCGTACTTCGGCGTGGTCAACTACTACGCCATAGCGATTCTCCTAGTGCTGGGCGTTTTTATGCTCATCAAAGGCTTTGGCGTTGACAGGTCAGCTAAAGACTTCTACAAGTGGGTAAAAGAGTACTCGCCGCCTCCGATTCCTGTTCAAATTGCAAATTACACAACAATCGCAGGCGTCCTGTGCATAGTAATCAGCGCCTACTCAGGGTACACTAACACTTTGGGCCGAATTAGCTCTATCCCAGTTGATTTTGGGGCGTGGCTTGGTGTTCTGCCAGCGCTTTCAGGCTACTTCCTCAAAGGTGCCATAGACCTCATAATTGTAGGCATAGCCACCATACTGTTCGGGAGAGGCATCCGTTTGTACTTTGAGCATGATTCGCGAGTGCTACGGAATGCTGGCTTGGTGGTGTCTGTGGCGTGGTCCCGCTGGATTTTTGACGGAGCCGCAGACGTGCTTATCAGCCCCGGTTTAGGCTATGCGAACCTGATTTACTCGATAGTTGTGGGTATTTTGATAGCCATAGCCTCGGTTCTGGTTATACTCATTATCCACAGGTCCGCTAAAGGTTTCTTTGCCATTTCAAAAGAAAAGGTCGACGAGTTTGGAGAAACCTAAGTTTAGCATTGCGTTGTCGTTAGGGGAAGCTTTAATTGAAGCGGTTAAGGCTTTATTTTCGGCACGACAGGGTTGTCTGTATCTAAGTGCTCATAAAAACTTGAGGTTCTTATAGTGGTGCTAAAAAGGTTTCTTTCCGTCATCGGCGCATACAAAACGTACGAGAAGTGGCTGTGGTTCCAAGTAAAAAACGGGGAAAGACCCGAACACATCGCTATAATTTTGGATGGGAACAGGCGCTGGGCGAGCGAGCAGGAGCTGAACCCGTGGCTGGGGCACAAGCAAGGCGCTGAAACTGTTGAGCATCTGCTTGAGTGGTGTGAAATGTTAGGTGTCAAATTTGTGACGCTCTACACGTTTTCTATGGAGAATTTTCAGCGTCCTCCCTCTGAAGTGGCGGAAATCATGCAGATTGCCGAAGGAAAATTTCGTAAGCTCCTCACTGATGAGCGTATCCACCGTAGTAAGGTTCACGTTAAAGTCATAGGTAGGGTGAATCTTTTGCCTGAGAGCTTGCAGAAACTCATTGCGGATGTGGAGAAGGCAACAGCGGGTTATGATAAGCAGTTTCTGAATTTTGCGTTTGCTTACGGGGGCAGGGCGGAGATTGTGGATGCAGCGAAGACCATAGCTGAAAAAGTTAAGAAAGGCGAGTTGCGCGTTGAGGATGTGGATGAGCGCACTTTTGAGAAGTACCTGTACACGTCGCATATGCCTAACCAAGAGCCTGACATGATTATACGCACTTCAGGCGAGGAGCGGCTCAGCGGCTTTTTGCTTTGGCAGTCCGCGTACAGTGAATTGTACTTTTTGGATGTTTACTGGCCTGACTTCCGCATAATTGAGTTGCTCAGGGCGATTAGGACTTTTCAGAGACGCAAGCGACGCTTTGGCACTTAAGCGCGTTTTTTGGCGCTCACAATCGAGATTACGTCTTTGTCTTTGAGCACAGCATCTTCGCCGATTCTCTTCCTGTCCCGTGCGTCTATTGCGTAGATGAAGCTGTCGCCGAGTTCTGAGTGGATAATGTATGCGAATTGGCGCGCTGTGGTTCCGTGCGGTATGAGGTAGGTGTCGGGGAGGACTTTGCCGTTGTGGTTAGCTAAGTGCTCCACGTCTTCGACTGGGTAGACGGTTATCATGTTTAGAAGTTTAAAGTACGCGGTGTTTATGGCTTCTTGGACGCCTGTGGAGCTGTTGCCTTGAAGGATTTTTTCGCGAATTGCCTCTAAGCCTTTGATTTGTCCCGCAGAGAGTTTTTCGGGTTGCGTAATTTTGAAGTCGCCATCTCCTGGTCGGTAGTTGATGAGTTGTTTTTCTGCGGCGCGTCTAAGGGCTAGTTCGGCTTCGGCGCTGGCTGGGATAACGGTGTAGTTTAGTTGTTTGAGGCGCTCAATGTTGGGTTGCGAGGTTGGCAGGTCAATTTTGTTGGCTACAATCAGCATGGGTTTGGAGATTTGCCGCAGGGTGTCTACGAATTTTAGGAAGTCTTCATCTGACCAAGCTACGGGTCTATCCGCGTTCAAGCCTGTTTGCCGTATTGCCTCAAAAATGTGGCTGCGTTTTATGTTTAATCCTGTTAGGCGTTCTTCCAGTGGTCCAAAGATGCCTTTTTTGTCGGCTTCGGCTGTGCGGGCAATTTTCTGCCAGTCCTTTTTGATTACTGCCCCTATCCACATGTTTATCTCGTGTTCTAGGAATTTTATGTCTTCGAGGGGGTCATGTTCGCCTGGTTTGCAGGCTTTTCCTTCGCAGTCTGTGCCGCCTGAAGCGTCAACTATGTGGACGAGGGCGTCTGCTCTGCAGAGTTCGCCTAAGAATTGGTTGCCTAAGCCGCGTCCTTCCCATGCTCCTGGGACAAGTCCTGCGACGTCTATGAGTTCGACTGGGACGAGGCGTACGCCGTCTAGGCATAGGCTGTTGTTTGGGTTGTCTTGGACGTTGAATTCGGTGTGGACGCAGGGTGTGCGGACGTAGCCGACGCCGCGGTTTGGTTTTATGGTGGTGAAGGGGTAGTTGGCTATGTCGGCTGTGGCGAGGGTTGCGGCGCTGAAGAAGGTGGATTTGCCTGTGTTGGGTTTTCCGATTATGCCGAGTAGCCGTGAGTATCCTTTTTGCATAACAATCCCTTGGAGTGTGGTTTTGGTATATTGTTTGGTTGGGGCGCTTTATGGGTTGTGTTTCTGATTGGTTCTTGGAATACTCGTAGTAATTCTCTACTTTTTTGGCGCCGTCGGTTATGGAAACTTTATTTAACGTACACCGCCCTAACATTTACCTCGACTGTGTTTGCCTCCAAGGAAGCATGTTGATGAAGCTGGCTCTTTCCAACCGCAATTTGACGGTAATTCTTGTAGTGGTTCTTGTGTTTTCTGGCGTCAACACTTACCTGCTCTTGGACCGAACAAGCAAACTGCAAACGCAACTCGACCAAAGCTACACAGCTCTAGATGAAGCGTTAAACCAGACTTACACCGCGTTAAATCAAACTGACTACAACATACAAAACCAGCTTAACGTCGAAATTGACAATTTGAATGCTCGCCTGCCCATAGAACAGTATGACTACGTGATTTATCGTGATGAGGGCTGGGTTTTGGCAAAAAACGGCAGGACAGGATTAGTAGATTTCAACTCGACCGATGCCGCGTACGTATTTAACCAAGCGGTAAACCTTGGAAATAGCGTTTACGTGAAGTCTGACGAGTACAGCCTGAACTGGGATGTGCTTGTTGGTAACAAGAAGAATGCGCATTTGGACAGCGATGGCGCAACCCTGCTGCTTAACGGTCACAGAATCATTGTGCGCGGTGACGATTACCAGTTCTCGCAGAATAATCAGGTTTCGGGTTTAAGGATTGTCAATGGCGCCTTGAGGGTTGAGAATTCGTTTAGAACAACGGTTACGAACATGATTTTTGAGAACTGCACTGTTGGGCTTGAGCTTGCCAACACGAATAAGTGGTCGGAGGGCACAAAAATCGACACGGTTCACTTCAACAAGTGCACGCAAAGTCTTGTTTTCCGAACCAACCTCACAGGCGCAACTGGGTCTTATGGCAACACTGAGGTTAACCGATGCTACTTCAACCTGCCTGACAATGCTACTGCCATCACGGTGGAGACAAACGTGGAGCTCACTGATAGCCAAATGCAGAACATCCGCATCTGGATAGGCGAATTCGGCGAATACAACCAGACAGGACTCAAAGTGGACGGCTCCATGTACCAAACCCTCATGGACGGCGTGGTCTTCGAATCCTTCGCCACAGGACCCTTAGAAAACGCATTGCTTTACGCTGTGAAAATAGGACCAACCGCACAGCAAACGCCGATTCTGCAGGCAGGTGTCAGCATACTGGGCTCTTGGACAGCCCGAATTCACAATCCGTTTAGCATTTGGATTTACGGTGCAGGCGGCGTGTTCAAGCAGGAAAACGTGGCGGTTCCAGTGGGCTCGTTTGATTATGGGCAAGCGATAGTGGTTCAGATGCGACCCGCAACAATCACCAGCTTCAAACCTCAAATAGCAGTGCAAGGCAGCTTCAGAGGCAACGAAACCGTCACGGTACGGGTAAGGCTGGAGTTTGTGGATAACGTGTTTTCCAGCAGCGTAGAAAAACAATTCAGCGGCAGTGGTTCGGTTTGGCTGGACGATGGCGACTTGTTGGCGCTGTTTCCGTCACAAAACGTAGTCTACGCCATACTGGTAGACGCAAAAGTAAACAAGGCAACGACGGACGCGGCAGTTCAAGTTAGCATGTACGGCACAACCACATAAACCTGAAAAAGGGTAGGGGGAGGGGGTAGGTGAAACGTAGGGTACCCTACTAAGGGTCAAGTTTTGTGCTTTTCAATAAGGGGTATAGCTTTTTTGCTGAGCGCAACAGTTCTATGGTTTAGATTTCGAATTTGTCTATGATTTTGCGTTCTTTCTCCCCAGTTATTTCCGCCACTACGTGGATGTACTGTTGGAGTCCTGAGTTTTCTATTCTGGGCTTGAGTAATTCGTCGATTTGGAAGACGCCAGCGGAATTTGACATCGTTATCTTAATCGTTATGGGTTTGGCTTCGCCTTCCATAACCTCCACCTTCTCGATAGAAAGGGCTGAAACGGCGTGGATGTCAATTTTTCCCGCTTCAAACGGAATTCGTGCCCTGCCAGCTTCCATGTCCAGCGCGTCAGCAATTCCCACAATGCCAGCTTCCACCGTCAAGGGTCTGTTTGTGGGCACGTTTGGGTGTTCATGCGACACAATAGAATGCAAAACCTCAGACGTAATTATGGCGCGTTCCTCCACGGAGTAAGCAGGAGTTAAGCACCGCTCCAAAAACTCAAGCGCGATTAAGCCGCTGTAAATTTCATGGTGGTATCGCATGACGACCATGCCTAAATCGTGAAAAATCGAACCCAAAACCACCACAACCTCAGCATCCTCATTTTTCATGCCGTAATTCTTCACTATGCTGGGTTTCACGCCCTTGTCAATCAGCATACGCATAAGCTTTAACCCAAGATTCGCCACGATTTTCACGTGTGTTGGACCATGATCCGTGTAGCCCATACGTTCAATAGCCATAACGTTGGAGCACCGCCAATAAGTATGCAGTTTGGTGTCTTTCTTGATTTGCTCCATGACCTGCTGGAGCTTTTGGTTTTCCCTGTAAGGGATATTGAAAACGTACGCCATCGCTTGATTCTCCTGCGCTACAGAGGTATGTTCTGAGGAAAATTTAAAACCTTACTATTCTCTGCCAAAGCGGCTGAAAAGCGGCAGGATAAGATGAGCATGCTTTTAAGGAAGTTTTCATAAATCTTTCCACAAATACACCCGAGATGTCTAAATGGGCAAGAAAAAAGTGCTAAACGAAGGCTCACTCCACGAAATGGTTTACCCTTCACAAAACGACATATTAGGCGTAGTAGTGAAGTTGCTCGGATTCGACCGCATCATGGTCAAATGCCAAGACGGCAAAGAAAGATTATGTCGTATTCGCGGTAAAATGAAAAGACGCGTTTGGATAAGAGACGGCGACGTTGTGCTGGTTTCGCCATGGGACTTCCAAAGTGACACACGTGGCGATGTTGTGTGGCGCTACACACATGCACAAGCTGAGATTCTCCGCAAAAAAGGATACCTCACAGTTTAGCAGCTTTTTTAGGTTACAAACTTTTATTTTAATTTGTTAAGCTTAAACGTTTTTAACATCCTCCTTTGATAGGTTATTGGTTACACATGTCAAGAAAAGCCCGCGAAAGAATAGCCAACCGAGAAAAACACGTTGAAAGACGCGACAAAATGTCAATTCACGACTTCACCCACGACCGAGCAACCATAGAAGAAGTCTTTGACCAATCAACACGCATGGTCCTTTATCGGTTCCTTAACAGTGGAGACTTAAACGAGGTTAACGGCGTTGTAAGCGCGGGGAAAGAAGCGCGAGTTTACTGGGGCAAAAAAAAGGACGGAACAGAATTAGCCGTCAAAATTTACCTGACATCCTCAGCAGAGTTCAAGAAAGGCATGATGATGTACATCGAAGGCGATTACCGCTTCAAAAACGTCAAACGAGACACCCGATCACTAATTTACACGTGGGCACAAAAAGAATTCCGCAACTTGCAGGAGGCAGCACGTGCAAAAGTCCGCGTGCCAACCCCGATCGCTATTGAAAGCAACGTGCTAATCATGGAGTTCATCGGGAAAAACGGCGTAAGCGCACCACAACTAAAAGAGCAACCACCAAACGACCCAGAAAAAACCTACACCCAACTGCTTACTTACTTGAAACGACTTTACCAAAAAGCTGAACTGGTACACGGCGACTTAAGCGAATACAACCTAATGATTTGGAAAGGCAAACTCGTAATGTTTGACATGTCACAATCCGTGCCCACATCGCATCCTCTTGCCCAGTTCCTTTTGAACCGAGACATAACAAATGTGAATAGGTTCTTTAGTCGCTTAGGCGTTAAAGTTTTAACGAACGAAGAAGTCTACAGGAAGGTTACAGGTTAACATGTCCAAGCCAAACGCATTTATCCGCATCCCAAAAGAACGCATCGGAGTACTTGTTGGTCCAGATGGAAAAGTGAAGCGGGAAATCGAAGAGAAACTCCAAGTGGAGCTTCACGTGGAAAGCGGAGATGGCGGCGTAGAAATAACCCTTAACGAAAACGCAACGGACCCATCAGTAATTTTCAAAGCCAAAGACGCCGTAACCGCCATCGGCAGAGGGTTCCCCCCTGAAAACGCTTTCCGCATAATCCGCAACGAAGACACAGTGTTTGACTCCATTGATTTACGCACAATTTTCGGCAAGTCAGAATCAGACATCAAACGCGTCAAAGGACGCATCATAGGCATGAACGGCAAAACCCGCCGAACCATCGAAGAGCTAACCGAAGCAGACATGGTCGTTTATGGGCACACCATAGGCTTAATTGGCACATTCGAACAAGTGGACGCAGCCCGAAACGCAGTCCAAATGCTAATTCAAGGCAGCCAGCACCACACGGTCTACAATTTCCTGCAAAAGAAACGCCGAGAACTCAAAAAACAAATGCTGGAACTGTGGGAAAAACCTGAAGAGAAAGAATAACACTCAGCCTACCCCTTTCCCCCTTTACGATTTTTTCTGGAAACTGCAATACTACGAGTATAGGGCTTAAAAGTGCAGCTTTATCTTCGCTGCGGCTGCATCCAACTGTTCCCTGCTCGCCACAACTAAGTCTCTGAACCGCGGCGTTGTTTGTCCTTCGAACTTGGGAATAATATGCACATGTAGATGAAACACGTCTTGATTTGCGGCTCTACCATTCTGCTGAATTATGCTTATGCCGTCGGCGTTTGTGGCTTTTTTCACGGCTATAGCGACCTTTTTGACGACTCTGTTGGTGTACGCGTTTAGCTTCTCGGGGATTTCAAAGATGTCTGCAAAATGCTTTTTGGGAATCACGAGCACATGACCTTCGTTTACGGGTCGTATGTCCATGAACGCCATTGTGTGCTCATCTTCGTAGACCATGCTAGCAGGCACTTGTTTTTTGACTATACGACAGAATATGCATGAAGAATTAGTCACGAAATTCACCTTTGTTTTGTCCTTTTAAAGGATATGCAACGCGTAATATTTGATTTGCGACTGAAAGCAACGTTTAAGCTTTTTTCTTTTTGACCTTATACCATATGATTCTTTTGAATGGCGGCGCGCTCCCAGAATAAAGCTCCACTCGCATGTAATCCTGAATTTGGTCTTTTGGAGTTTCTGCTTCATAATCGTAGAGTTTTCTCCAAGGCTCAATCTTTAGGTACTGATCGGATGCGCCTTTGTCTTCTTCAAGCTTGACCTGCTCGGAGTCAAATTTAATGTTGTATATCCATTCGCCAGTGTTTACGTAGACGCTTTCATCGCTGTATAACGCGGCTATTGGACGATGTGTATGACCGAAAGTTAAAACCGCGGCGTTAGTTTTGTTTTTGAGTTCCTCGGACTTCTTGAAGTATGTTCCCAAGTCTTCATCCTGTTCCAAAGCTGTTTTAGAGAATCTGTTCCGCAGTACAGCAAGGGTAATATGTTCAAAAGATATCGCCGATGCGAGTTCTTCTCTGCCTCCGTAGCCTAAAGCTTCTGCGCTGTCTTCAACGAATTGCTCAATTAAATCACACGTCTCTTTGTTGCCTTGTGCCTTAGCTTTTTTATACTCACTTTCCAAGTATTCGTAACCTAAATTGTATGGTTCGCTAGCCAATCCCCAGAATGAACCTTTGCCATTTTCCTGCATGTTCACAAGGCAATCTTCAACAAACTTTTGACCATTGCTTGGTTTGCCATCTTCTTTCCAATTCACTTCGTCATAGAGGTGACCGTGCTCTGCATAAACACTCAGCGGTCTGTTCCAGTAATGTTTGTCCACTATGAAGTTATTTATGGCTGAACTTGGGATACCCTCGCCTTGTTTGTTGAGGTCTCTTCTGACTTCTTCAAGTTTAGACATAAAGTGTTTAATTAGTCCTTCAACATCCCCAGCGTGGTAACCGTAAGCGGGGTCATTTTTGACGTCTCCATCATACAAAGCGTCGTCGTGATTTCCAACAAGATAGAAAACTGTCCGGTTCGCTTTACTTGCAAACCGAATTAAATCAACAATAACATCGTAGTTGGGGTTTTCACCTATTGTTTCTTCTTCAAATTTGGGTTTGAGGTACTTGCCTTTTTCGTCGTAAAACAGAATTCCGCGATATTTACGGATGTTCCTGTCTAAAATAAGGTCAATTCGGTTAGTATAATAAAGTGGTATATGTGCCATTGTCCCGTTTTCTGTGTCAAAATCGCTGATTTTTGCAGGCACCTTCGCTTGCCAGAGATCAAGGAAATCTCCGTTAATTATCAGGTCACACTCAGCGTTTGGATGTTTACTCTCGATTTCAGCGTCAATAAACTTGAGCCATGCGCGGAATCTGTCTGCTTGCGCTTTGTTAAACAGATTTGAAAGCGATTTGTTTACAACGGTGGTTTCTGTAACGTCTTTCTCGTCGAAGGTCCAATCTTTTTTCTTGACTTTGGACTTTGGTATTCTAACTTTCTTTACTTCATAAATCAAGTTGCTGCCCATGTGGAGGTCGCTTACGACGTAAATTACGTAATCATTGGGACGCGAGGTTTGTTCACCAACTGGAAGAATTGGCGGAATTTCTTTTGGAAGTTTTTTGTCTTCTTTAGCTGTCACAGGAGGTTGACCTTGCATAGTTGTTGTTCTGCGACGTTTTCTAACCTGCAAACCTGCCTCAGCCGCACCAAGAGCGATTGTTCCTATAAGCAAGGGTAACTTAATCGCCTCAAAAATCAAGAGAACCGTGACTGCAGTCATTTCCTTAACTGTCAACACGCCATTGCTCAAAATAGTGCTGCCTTCAGTGGTTGTTGCAGTAACGGTGTAGGGGCGCTCTCCAGGGTCAACGTACTGCTTCATAGCAGTTATTAACATTAAGGAGGCACCAGGAAGTAATCTCCCGCCCGAGAGAGAAAAAACGGCGCCACTTTGAGATAAACTCCAGCCTTCCGGAATTTTCTGGATGATTAGGGTTTCACCCATTTCGTTATCAAAAGTGAATATTAGGTGTGTTATGGGGTTTTGTCCTTCATTATAAGTAAAGCTAATGGCGCCTTCAGATTCAAACGGCGCTACATACACAGCGACTATTTGCGCAAAAAGAGCCAAAACAGTTAAAATAACCAAAACTGCAAGCGGATATTTTAATGCACTAATCACTTGTCACCCCTAAATCGGGCTTATGTTTGTCGCATTTACCTAATAAAATTTCCCAATATTACCCAGAATTTGTCAACAATCCAACAATTAAGAATTATTCTTCAATGAAACAGTTTTATATCTTTCATTTAACCCTATTTTTTAACGCAGGAAAGAGAAGAAAGGTGAAAACCGTTTGACTGAACTGGAAGAAAAAGTCCGCGAAGAAGTGGGCAAAGTTTTGGACCCCGAAACTGGACAAAGCTTCGCTGAAATGCAGATGATAACCACCGTGAAAGAGGAAGAACCTGGCACAGTTAAAGTGGGATTCATCCCGACGAGCCCGTTCTGCCCAATAGCCTTCAAGCTTGCTAATGACATTAAAACCGCGGCGAAAAAGGTTCCGGGCGTCAAGAAAGCTCTGGTTTACTGCCGTGGGCACATGATGGAGCAGCAAATTAACGAAATGACCAACAAGTAACATTGATGGCTGTTCTAACTTTATTTCTTGTTAGCTGTTTTTCTAATAGCGACAGTTCTGGGCTGTCTACATGGGTATGCTCGTAGTATCACTTCATTCTACTGAACGCCCATGTTCCAACAGCAATCATCACAACGTCGAAACCACAAATCACAGCTATATTGACCCAGAGCGGCTGCAAACCCACATATGACCCGCCCAGAAGAACAGACCGCAAAGCATCCACCCCGTAAGTTAACGGGTTAAAGGTCGACGCCGCCTGCATCCAACCGGGTACGCCTTGAGCCAGTGGACCATTAATGGGAAACAGGGCACCGCTCAAGAAGAACAGGGGCAGGTTGATGAAGGTTTGGATGGCGCCGAAGCTTTCTAAGCTGCCCATGAAACTAGCAATAATCAAGCCTATACTTACCAAGCCAAAAGTTATGAGCAGCATGATTGGGATGCTTGCGAGAAACGCAATTGGGTCTATGCTTATGCCCAGCACCGCTCCTAAAGCAAACACAATTAAGCCCTGAATCAGAGCGTCCGTGCTGTCGCCAAACATCTTTCCTAAGAAAAGTGAGAAACGCGAAATAGGCGCAACTAAGATTTCTTTCATGAATCCGAACTCGCGGTCCCAGATAACCGAGATGCCCATGAACATGGACGTGAACAGCAGCGTTTGACCGATTATGCCTGGAAACAGGTACTGCTGGTAGTTTACTCCAGGAATGGCAAAGTGCATGCCGAATCCCGCACCGAAAATTACCAGCCACAGTATGGGCTGAACGAAACTGCTGATGACTCGGGTGCGGTCCCGCAGATAACGCTTTACTTCTCGGAACCAAAGCGTGTATAAGCCTCGGAGTTCGGTCAACGTATCTTCCTCCGTTGGATAGCTGAGAAGCCGTGCAGTTCTCTTGTGTTGTCAGAGCGTATGTTTCTGCCTGTGTAATGTAGAAAAACATCTTCTAGGTTTGGTTCACGGAGCAGGATAGATTCGATGAAGAACTTGTTGGCTGCGGCAACCTCCATTATTCTGGGCATGACCGATTTTCCTCCATGCACAGTGATTTCGAGTCCGCCGTCAACTATGACGCTTTGAGTAAGCCCCAACTTCTCCGCCAGTAGCGCTGTGAATTCGTCTATTTTGTTGGCTTTAATGGTGATTACATCGCCCTCCAGTGTCTCCTTGAGCTTGGAAGGAGTGTCTAAGGCGATGATTTTTCCGTGGTCCATGATGCCGATGCGGTCGCTTAGCCTGTCGGCTTCGTCCATGTAATGCGTGGTTAGAACCACGGTTATGTCGTGGGCTTCTTTGAGTTCGCGAATATACTTCCAGATGTGGTCACGCGTCTGCGGGTCCAACCCAACCGTGGGCTCATCTAAAAACAGCACTTTTGGGTAATGAATTAAGCCGCGCCCCAGTTCTAGTCTGCGTCGCATGCCGCCTGAGTATGTTCGCATAAGGTCGTCGGCGCGGTCGTCTAACTCGACAAGTTTGAGAACGCGGTCAATTCGCTCTTTCTGTTCGCTTGACGGAACCCCATAGAGGTTGGCGTGCATGTACAGGTTTTCTCTGCCTGTTAGCCTGTCGTCTATGCTGGGGTCCTGAAACACTATGCCGATACTCTTTCGCACCTGCATGGCTTGCTTGACGATGTCAAAACCGTTGACTTTCGCCGAGCCACCAGTGGGTTTGAGTATGGTGCAGAGCATGCTGATGGTGGTGGTTTTTCCCGCGCCGTTGGGGCCAAGCAACCCGAAGATTTCGCCTGACTCCACGGTTATGTCTAGTTTGTCAACTGCCGTGAGTCCGTTGAATCTTCTAGTTAACTGGTTAGTTTCAATTATATTCGTCATTGGCGAGTCATCGGATTCTGCTAGAGTTTTACTCTCTGCAATGTGGGGCAAGAAGATTTAAGGATATTTCCTAATTGCTGCAAAAATCAAAATATATCTTAACTGCTGAGTTAATTAAAGTCTGGTCAGGCATGCAGCTTCAGATAAGAGGCATCAACAACCGGTACTTCGTGATACTTTGCATAATGGGATCCTTCGCCATTTTAAGTTCAACTATGTCGAAGAGTCCTGTTTTGAACCCTTTTGCCCAAAGCTTAGGAACCCCCAGTGACTTGTTAGGTTTGGTTGCTGCTGCTTCAACCATACCGGGAATTTTGATAAGTTTACCTGCTGCTTCCTTGTCTGACGTAATTGGCAGGCGCAAAGTTCTGCTGTTTTCTGCTTTTGTTTTTGCTTCAGCGCCCTTTCTTTACTTGTTGGTGGGTACGTGGTGGCAGTTGGCTCTGGTGCGGTTTTATCATGGCTTTGCCACTGCCGTTTTCGTGCCTGTCACCGAAGCTACAGTGGCGGAGTTGTTTCCAGATAAGCGGGGCGAGCGCATATCCCTTCTAAATTCCGTTACGGGGATTGGGCGAACGGTTGCGCCTATTTTAGGTGGGCTAATTTTGGCGTTGACGAGTAATGGTTATGTTGTGCTTTATTTGGCGGTGGGCATAGCGGGCGTCACTGCGTTTGTTCTGGCTTTTCTCTTATTAACTGAACGGAAAAATCCTGCAACAAAACCTATAGCTGCCCAAAAGGTCACGGGCAAGATGTTTCAGGGGTGGCGTGAGATTGCGCAGAACCGAAGCGCGTTGTTGGTGAGTTTTGTTCAGGCAAGCCAGTACTACGTTTTTGGCGCAGTTGAATTCTTCATAGTGGGCTACGCAATTGAAGTGGCAAAGCTGGATGCCCTCTATGCGGGGCTAATTGTGAGCGCCCATGTTGCAACCGTAATCATAACAAGACCACTATTGGGCAGAATGTCCGACAGGAAAGGGCGCCGCACCCCAATTATTCTTGGCTCCATAATCAGCTGCCTACTGCTACTGGCAATTCCGTTTACCGCGCAGTTCCCCCTGTTACTGCTTCTTTCAGTCGGGTACGGCTTAGGCTTTGCAATGGTAATTTCGTCAACTTCCCCGCTTATGAGTGAACTTGCGCCTGCTGGCTTGGTGGGTGCCTCTATGGGTTTTCTGTCCACCATGATGGATGTTGGGCAAACTTTAGGTCCAATAGTTAGCGGAATAGTTCTTGCGAGCTTTAGCCAACACTACACGGCGCTTTTCGCTTCCCTCGGCGTCATTTTACTGGCATCAAGCTTGATCTTCATGTCAAAAACGGGTAAAGCAAAAACCAGAGGGCAAAATTCTTTATAGTGAAAGCTTTACTCCAAGGGCAGGGAAAACCACATGTTTATTCACGCCAGCATCCGAACCAGCAACATGGAAAAATCAATAGACTTCTACACCCGCTTTTTAGAGCTAAAGCTTCTGAGTAGACGAGAAATTCCGCGGAACAATGCTGAAATTGCTTTTCTCCAAGACCCCAACGCGAAAGGCGCCACGCTTGAACTCACCTTTTACTGCACACAAAAAAAGTTCGTCCAAGCAGAATACGCAGACCGCCTGTTCGACCACTTAGCCTTCGAAGTTAAAGACATGCAAAAAACCATCGCGGCAATGCGGAAAGAAAACGTGACTATAACGGATGAACCTTTCAGGCTTAGCCCCGCTGGGTCGCTGATAGCTTTCGTGGAAGACCCCGATGGCACCTTGATTGAGTTGATTGAAAGAAAATAAGGCGACTAAGCCGTCTTTTCGCTGTGGTCTTTTTAGATGCTCACCATTACCTGCCCGTTTTCCACTTTCACTTCGTATTTTGGTTCCGGCTCCTTCGCAGGTCCCTTAACAACATTGCCTGTTTTAGCGTCGAAAATTGCGCCGTGACAGCCACATTGAACAGTGTCGCCTTTGAGCGAACCGCTTGAAAGCATGCAACCTCGGTGCGTGCATTTGTTGCCTATAGCGTAGTAGGTTCCGTTCAGGTTCACGAGTAATATTTTTTTGCCGTTTGCTTCTACCGCTTTCATCTGGTTGGGCTTTAAGTCTTCAGCAGAAGCAAGTTTCACAAGTGCCAATTGACATTTCACCTCCAAAAACATCCTATAAATGTATGAAGGGGCCAGAATAAAAAGTTACTTTTCAGAGCCTGTAGAAAAACAAATTAGCGTAGTCAGCCAAGATGGAACCCGAGACATACCGCAATGAGTAGCACTCACACACCCATAACTTTCAAAGGGAGAAATCTCGGCGTAGCAGTTTTGGTGGCAGCCCAGCTACTCATAGGAGTAATACATGTTGTGTTTGGGGTCTGGCTTCTTTCTGCCCCACGCATAGTGCCCTTTCTCGGTGCCGCGTCAAATCCTGATATTTACAGCGTTTACACCGTAATCTTTGGTTTGTTGACCCTGATTTTTGCAGGTGGGCTTTGGCTGGAGAAGCGATGGAGTTGGGTAGGCACCGTGGCGGTCGCCCTATTCGTAATAACAGCAGATACCTTGACGCTTTTGGATTTGCCCAGCATCCCCGGAATCCCGAAAATGGCGGGTTTTGGCGAAATCACCTACAGCATACTCATACTTCTCTACCTGTCACAAACCTACATCAGAGCCAAATACAAAATCACCAAAACATAAAAGAAGAAAAGCGGTTTCGGCTCATAACCTGATGGTGAAGCCGCCCGAAGAGAAATACCCAAAGGGCATTCTGAGCCTCTCACCGTACACCTGTTTTAGCAGATTAACGTAGTCATCATTTTTGTCCATCTTGAACTCGTATTTTCCCTGCGCGAAGTGCACTTCAAGCTCAAACTCGTGCCTTTGAATTGTATCGCCTTGCCTGTGCAGGTCCTTTAGATTCACTTTTACCTCTCGGATATCGGCGTTGCTCACAAAGAAGTTGCCCGGCGTCTCAGCTAAAGCTGCGTTCGGGTCCATGTTAAGGTATCTTTGTGTGTACCCAAAGGAAGCCCGAAGCTGCTCTTCCCACTGCCCCCAGAAGCCTCTGCCCTCGCTTTTCGCTTGGTCTCTGGCTGCTTTTATGGCGTTGTTGATCATTTCGCTGGTCATCTGCGCAAAAATCATGCGCTGAGTTGTGACTACTCCCGTGAAGGTGTCGTATCTGCCCATGGACTTTGGTTTGCGCAGCAACATCACGCCTACCACGCCTTCACCGTAGCCGCCTTGGAGTGGCGCTTGGACAGGCACATTCGTCGTGGGCTGGTATGACGGTGGGGGTGGCGGCAGCGGCATACCGTTAGTTGGCTGAACTTGCTGCTGTTGCACCAGGGGAGCGCCGCAGTTCTGGCAAAACTTGAATTCAGGGTTGTTCGCTGTACCACAGTTTCCACAGTAAGGCATATAATCACTTAGACCAAAATTAGCTTCTTTCACCTAATAAATCTGAGTGCCCTGCTGTCGCTTTACAGTTTTGGTGACTCCGTGTGGGGTCTTCTCCCAGTAAAACGGCTTCCTGATTAACTGTATCAAACCACGCCAAGCTGCCACGCTTATCAGTATCCAGTAAACAGGCATAGTCAACGCTAAAGGTATAGACTTGTACTTTTTCTTCTTTGTGCATGCAAAAGTGTAAAGCAGCAGATACGCGGAGTTGCCCACTACCAAGTTGAATATGCAAATAGACTGGATAGGTAGCAGGTACAGG
>CALMWK010000028.1 GCA_937873375.1 Candidatus Bathyarchaeota archaeon | reverse complement strand
ATCCAAGTTGAGCCTAACCGCGACTACGAAGTCATGCAGGCACTAAGAGCCCTCGTGAAGGACCAAGACCTAGATGTTGAGCAAGTTGCTGGCATACCCAAAGAATACCTTGAAGAAGTTGCTGATGCTCTGGTCAACTGCGAGTTTGGCGTCATCTTCTTCGGCATGGGCTTAACCCAGTCAGCTGGCAAATTCCGAAACATCGAAGTCGCTATCCAACTTGTCAGAGACCTGAATGCACGCACAAAATTCATGATCATGCCCATGCGAGGACACTTTAACGTCAGCGGAGCCAACATCGTTTCCGCTTGGCAAAGCGGTTATGCGTTCGGCGTTGATTTCTCAATGGGTTATCCACGTTACAACCCTGGCGAAACCACCTCTATGGATATTCTCTTACGCGGTGAGTCAGACGCAACCTTAGTTATAGCAGCTGACCCAGGCGCAACCTTCCCAAAAAGAGCCGTACAAAACATGGTCAAGCACCCCCTGATAGTCATTGACCCGCACATGAACGCCACAGCAATGCTGGGCGACGTTGTTTTCCCCACAGCGTTTGTCGGAATAGAAGTTGAAGGCACCGCCTACCGCATGGACAACGTACCATTACCGCTAAAGAAAGTTGTTGAACCTCCCAAAGGCATTCTGTCCGACGAAGAGATTCTGAAGAAAATTCTTGAAGAAGTCCGAATTATCAAATCAAAACAAACCCCGAAAGCGGAGGATGCATAGAATGACTGAGATGATCATAAAGAACGGTTTTGTCTTTGACCCCATAAACGGGATTAACGGCGAAAAAATGGATATATGCATAAAGAACGGCAAAATTGTTGAAAGTGTCAACGAGCACAAAGCAAAGAAGATAGATGCCACTGGCTTGACTGTGATGCCTGGCGCTGTAGACATACACACCCACATTGCAGGCGGAGAAGTTAACACTGGTCGTATGGTTAGACCTGAAGACCACATAAAAGACGTGGTGCGGAAGACTGCTATAACTCGGTCGGGCACTGGGTATTCGATTCCTTCCACTTTTGTTACGGGTTACCGCTACTCGAAGATGGGTTACACTACCGTTATGAATCCTTCAATGGCTCCCTTGGGCGCAAAACACACCCACGAAGAGTTAAACGACATACCCCTACTGGACAAGGCTACTTTCCCACTGATAGGTGACTGGTGGTTTGTTCTTGAATACCTGCAAAAAGGCGACTTAACGGGATGCGCAAGACACGTTGCTTGGATGATGGAGACCACCAAAGGCTACGCCATAAAAATCGTGAACCCTGGAGGCTTGGAGTCTTGGGGTTTTGGGAATAACGTTCACAGCATAGACGATGTGGTTCCTAACTTCGGCATTACACCACGCGAGATTATGTGTGGTCTGGCAAAAGTAAACAAGATGCTGAATTTGCCCCACTCAATTCACCTTCACACTAACAACCTTGGACTTCCAGGTAATTACGTCACAACCTTGGAGACCATGAAAGCTCTGGAGAGTGTGCCTACCGACGGCAAACCCGTGGGTCACATCACTCACTTGCAGTTCAGCAGCTTCGCAGGTGACAGCTGGGGAAACATGAAATCTGCCGCTGAAGAAATCTCCAAGTACATAAACAACCACAATCATATGACCTTCGACATGGGTCAAGTTATCTTCTCAGACACCACAACCATGACTGCTGATGGTCCCTTCGAATATGTTCTCTACCAGCTGAGCGGACACAAATGGGTTAACAGTGATGTGGAAACCGAAACAAGCGGTGGAATCATTCCGATGCATTACAAACGCACAAGTGCAGTTAACGCTATCCAATGGTCCATAGGTCTGGAACTCGCGTTACTTATTGAGGACCCGTGGAAAATGTTCATGACAACCGACCACCCTAATGCAGGACCCTTCTTTGCTTATCCAAAAATTATGGCGTGGCTCATCAGCAATAAAGCTCGCATGGCAACTTTAAAGAGGTGCCACAAAAAAGGCCAAAAGAAAAGCTTGCTTCCGTCGATAAAGCGGGAATTAAGCCTTTACGAGCTTGCCGTAGTTACCCGCGCTGGACAAGCCAAAGCTTTAGGACTCAAAGATAAGGGTCATCTGGGTGTGGGTGCAGATGGAGATGTAGCTATCTACAACATTAATCCTGAAACGCTTGACATAGCCAAGAAGTACCGCACTGCCCGCCGAGCTTTCGGCAACGCTGCTTACACAATCAAAGACGGCAAAGTTGTTGTTAAAGACGGTGAAGTTGTGCAGCACGTTGACGGTAAAACCATGTGGGTTAATGTGCAAACTGCCGACCCCGTGAAGGTGGATGCGGACATGAAACTCAAGTTCAAGAAGTACTGGACGGTTGAATACGAAAACTATCCAGTGTCTGATCACTACGTTAAAGTTTCCGATCAAATACATGTGAAGGCGAGCGTCTAAAATGATAGTCTTAACTCCTCTTAAGAAGTTCGAGCTTCCAGTCCAAGCCGAATCCATAAACCCCGACGTTTTCCAAGGCAAATCCGTAGATGAAATTGCTTCTCTGACTGTTTGGGAAGGCAACAAACAGAAACAACTTTGTGACCTCTTCAAAATCGAAGAAACCGCAGTTGAAGCACCCAGCATAACCATCAACGGTGACGTAAGCGAAGTCCGCCGCATCGGTCAAGGCATGAAAAACGGCGAAATCGTAATCAACGGCAACGCTGGGATGCACCTTGGCGAAAAAATGGCAGGCGGCAAAATCACAGTTAACGGCAACACCTCTGGATGGACAGGCAGCTCCATGAAGAAGGGCTTAATTGAAATTCACGGGGACGCCAGTGACTACTTGGCTTCTCCTTACCGCGGCAGCACAGAAGGTATGCGTGGTGGCAAGATAATCGTGGACGGCAACGTTGGCAGCGACTCAGGATGCTGTCTGCGTGGTGGAGTAATCAAAATTAAAGGCAACGCTGGTCCATTCTTAGGTTTCAACATAACTGACGGCACAATCCACGTGGAAAAGAACGCTGGCGCCAGACTCGCTGCTAACATGACTGGCGGCAAAATCGTGGTTTCCGGCGTTGTGGCAGACATAATGCCCACCTTCACAGTCGATGGCGCGAAAGCAAAAGTCAAAATTGACGACACCGAGAGTGCTCAGGGTCCGTTTTACGTGTTTCTGGGTGACCTTGCGGAAAAGGGCAACGGCAAACTCTTTGTGTCTAAAGCAAGCAATCCTCAATTAGGTCCAATATATGATAAGTACCTGTAGGATGCGAGACTTTGCACGAAGTATTAAGTGTAAACCGTTTAGCTTGGAAAATTGCAGAAAAACTCTTAGACAAACAGGATTTCTATGGTGTGCATGCTTCCAAAACCAACGCAGGCGCCACAGTTATTGATGCAGGTGTTAAAGCTCCTGGTGGTTTCCAAGCGGGAAAAATCCTCACCGAACTCTGTTTGGGCGGAGCTGGAAAAGCCCAGTTAGGCTTCAAAACATACGGCGACATAACTTTCCCCTCAGTAACAATATCAACCGACCACCCTGCCATCGCTGCGTTGGGTTCGCAGTTCGCTGGGTGGCGCATAAAAGAACCTGACGGCTCCATAGCCATCGCTTCAGGTCCAGCGCGTGCTTTAGCGCTCAAACCCAAAGATATCTACGAAGAAATAGGCTACAAAGACGCCTCAGACAAAGCTGTGTTGACGCTGGAAAGCAACAACTTACCCTCAGACGCACTTATCGAAAAAGTCACAACTGCTTGCGGCATCAAAGCCGAGAACTTGGTTGCAGTTGTAGCTCCTACAGCAAGCATCGCAGGATTAACCCAAGTCGCAGGCAGAGTCGTCGAAGTTGGCATTCATAAGCTTCGCACGTTAGGCTTAAGCCCCAAAGCAATCAAGTACGCTTGTGGTTACGCGCCGATTCCGCCTCTGGGCAGCAATTTTGAAGTGGCAATGGCACGGACTAACGATGCTATACTCTACGGCGGCACCGTTTACTGCACCGTGGATTACGACGACGAAGCAGCCCTACAAAAAATCGTTGAACAAGCGCCGTCGAAGATGTCTAAGGATTACGGGAAGCCGTTTCTGCAGATTTTCCGCGAAGCCGACCGCGACTTCTACAAAATAGACCACAACCTGTTCGCGCCCGCAGTGCTTATGGTGAACAACGCCAAAACAGGCAACGTGTTTAGGGCAGGAGAAAATAATCCCGCGGTTCTCGCGGAATCTCTAGGCTTTTAATTTTCTTCTTTTTAGTTTTTTTGGCTTTAGAGTTTTAGGTTCTTTTTTACTGCGTTTGCTACGATGTGACCGAGAGGAACTGTGTAGAGCGCCAATGTAGCGTTGAATAGGGCTATCAAGGGAATGGCTGCCAGTATTGCGGTTTCGGGCATTGCGTAGCCGATTGGAGGTTCATAACGAAGCACCGTGTAGTTTACAACAGTCATTAATCCTGTTCTGAAGATGACGCCTAATGCGGTGGCTGCGATGATTATTATTGTCTGTTTTTTCAAAGTTGACTTTGCATCTTCCACAGTGGTTTTTTTGCGGGTTAATAGTTTGTGTGCAATGTAAATGCCAAGCAGCATGGATAGTGTAGCGAGCAGGTTGTAGAGTGGTCCTGTTATGAGTGCGCCTGGGAAGATGGCTAGCAAAATTATCATGTTCATTAGTGCTATGGCTACGGCGGACCTGAGGTTGATTAGTGCGAAAGCTGCTACGATGGGGATTTCCCAGATTTGGTAGATGAGGAATGGCGCGTAGGGGGCTGGGATTGCGATTCCTGTGAGGGCTGGGTTGAGTGCGACTGTGACGGCTGCGAAGACTATGATTATTGTGAGTTTTTTGGTGTCCATGTTTATCAGCGTTAAGTGTTCAAGCTAATTATTTAAGAGTAGCTACTCAAAAATGATAAAGCCCTATGTGGGACTTGGAAAACAACTGGGAAAGTCGATAAATACATGTAATTCCTAATCCTCTCCCAGTGAGCGCGTTGTCCGAAACAAAGTTCTCCTCTAGTGAAGTAAAAACGTGGCTTGAAAAAGAAACAAGCTCCACATTCATACCCGTGCAAACCCAAGCCCAAAAACACCGCGACAACATACAGTCTGCACTGCAGAACCTCTCAGAAGCCAGCAAGATGCTTCTGGATAACAGCCAAAAAGAAATCGAAAAACGAAACATGAAAGTCTACAACCGCGCCCGCGCCCTCAACAAACTCGCCAACCTCTTCATAGAACGAATAAAAAAACTAAACGCCCCCGAACAAGTTTCCTATGACAACCTAACCAGCTTCGCCCAAGAAACCCAAAAAGCCATCAACGTAACCGAAGTCGACATCAAAAACTGGTTCCCCCGCATCTCACCCTTCTTCATTATGGACCGCAGAAAATTCCTAGCAGTCTACGAAAAAACAAAAATGACCTTTAACGACT
This sequence comes from Candidatus Bathyarchaeota archaeon, assembly GCA_937873375.1. Taxonomy (GTDB): domain Archaea; phylum Thermoproteota; class Bathyarchaeia; order Bathyarchaeales; family Bathycorpusculaceae; genus JADGNF01. The sequence goes on along the minus strand of CALMWK010000028.1, from coordinate 22,174 downwards.
TGAACAACTTTTTAACCAAAGAATACGTCAAAACCAAAACCCTCGAAAACACCTTCCAAATCCTCACCGAACTACAGGACCTTGAGAAACAACTGTCTGATGTAGACACACAAAAAAGCGAACTTAAAAATGAGCGTCTTCAAATCGAACAAGAAATTGCCACGTTGCAACAGCAAATTGCTGGTTTAAAGGGCAGCGCAACTGTTGAACAGCTGAGCCAAGCCGAAACTGAAATCGACGCGCTGGTCAATGAGTTAAAGCACGAGCTGCGGCACCTGCAGAAGCCCTTCATAAAAATGCAATCACTCGCCACTTCAGGTGGGGGCGCAGGTTTAACACCTGATGAACTCAAAATACTTGTAGCTCATCTGGAAAACCCGTTTGAAGCCATAATAGCCGAAGACGCAGGCTGCCCTACGCTCAAGGAAATCCTGCAGAAACTCTCCCGACTAATGAACGAAGACAAGCTCAAACTCAAGCCAGACAAAGCACGGAAAGCCGAACAAGCAATAGACGACATCCTCAGACGCGGCTCTCTGATTGGGCTTCACCGCAAATGCGTTGAAACAGCTTCACGCAAAAAGAAGCTTGAGAATTCAGCGGCTATTGAAGAAACAAAACAAGCCATATCAGTGTTTGAGCAGCAGATTGAGCAGCTAACGATTAGGCGCAATAACCTTGAAGCTGACGAGCAAGTTAAGGAACGTGCTTGCAACGAGTTGCTGGAGAAAATCCGAGACCACAAAAAAACAATCGAAGCAAACATCCTGAGCTTCCTTGGGGTGCAAGTCCAAATTAACTAATACTCTTTTTCTTGCATGTTTGAGAGCGTAAAACCGCTTTCTGTATACACAATTTTTAGTTTCTGTCCTCGGAAACTTTAAGAGCCAAATCCAAATGCTTCTTTGGCAGACTAAGCCACAGGATGAATACGCTTGAAGATTGGCATCGCAACCCGAAACATGGAAGCTTGGAGCAGCACCCAAGTAAGAGAAGCCCTCACCAAACACGGCATACCCTATGTATGTTTCACTTTTCCCAAACTGGTCGCCCAGCTTGGACACAAACCCTACTTCCGAGTTAAAGACGTTAACCTTCAAGAAGTAAACTTGCTTGAAGACGTGGACGCCCTCATCATCCGACCCATCGGACGCGGTAGCCTAGAAGAGCTGGTTTTCCGCATGGACATGCTCTACAAACTGGAACGCGAAGGCTTCTACGTCATAAACCCTGCTGAAGCCATAGAACACTGCGTCGACAAATACGACATACTCGCCATCTTGGAGGATGCTGGCGTGCCCGTGCCGCGGACATTTGCAACCGAGAGCGCCAACCAAGCCATTGAAGCCTTCAAAGAACTCGGCGGAGACGTCGTCATCAAACCCATATTTGGCAGCCGAGGAATAGGCGCCACCCGCGTAAACGACCCCGAAGTCGCATTAACTGTGTTCAAGGCGATTACTTTCCAGCACGGCGTCATTTACCTGCAAGAATTTGTACCCCACGGACACAGCGACATACGCGCCTTCGTTGTTGACGACCATGTCATCGCGGCGATGCGCCGTGAGGCTGACGGGTGGAAAACCAACTTTAGCCAAGGCGCCCGACCCACTCCCATAACTCTCAGTGAGGATTTTGCGGAACTTGCAGTTAAAGCGTCTAAGTCGGTGGGATGCAAAATTTCAGGCGTGGACATTCTTGAAGGTCCAGATGGTCCAAAAATCTGCGACGTAAACAGTCAACCTGGCTGGAAAGGCTTGCAGATGGTGACTAAAGTTAACATAGCCGAGGAAATCGTAGCCTTTATGCTGTCTGAACTGAAGAAGTAACGGTATAAACTGTTACCTTCTACACTTTTCCTGAAAAAATCCTGCCGTAAGGGTCATCGGCAGTTTTTGGGAACGGCATATCTTTCACTTTTTTGGTCAGCACCCTGTTCTTGTTTTTTGTGAAGATGCCCAGAAAACTTGCGGCGACTCCCATTTTGTGCAGGGCTTCTTTGGCTTCTTCTTTGGCGTGTGGGGCAACTGCCGCCAGAATTGTGCCCGTGGAAGAAGCCGCCATCACCTGCTCGTCTGAAAGCCCGAAGTGTTCCTGTAGTTTGTGCATTTGGGGGCTGATAGGTATTTTTTCGAATTCTATTCTGAAACCCAGCTTTGACGCTTCAGCAACCTCGTTGAGCGCAGCTACTATTCCTCCTTCGGTGGCGTCGTGCATGGCGTGGACTCCGATGTTTTCTGCGAGTTGTAGGGCTTCTTTGACGCAGCTTTGCATGTGAACTTGCTCCGCGAGTTTTTCTGCGGGTTCTGCTCCGAACAGTTTTTGTGCTAAGGCTTTATGCGTTAACGAGAAATTGACCAGTGTCTCTAAGCCTGTGGTTTTGGTGCATAAGATGTAGTCTGCTGCTTCGGCTTTTGCTGGAGTGATTAGTTTTTCTGGTTTGACTGTACCGTAGGCAGTGCAGACACCCACGAGTTTCGATATGCTACTGTAGGTGGCGGTGTGACCTGTAACTATAGCCATGCCTAATTCGTCTGCGGCGTTGCATGCCTGCTTCATAGCTGACTGAAACACCTCCGCCTCAGTTCCCAATGGTCCCAGAAGGTTGAGGGTGCAGAATTCTGGTTTAGCCCCGAAAAGGGCAACGTCTGAGGCGGCGTAGTTGATGAGTAGCCACCCAAACCATTCTTTGGGAACGTTTGTGCAGGGGTCTGTGGATACTACTATGTATTTGTCGCCTAAGAGGTGTACGCCTGAGTCGTAGCCTGCCAGTGGTGGCACGATGACTTGCTGGTTTGTTTTGATGCAGCCAAGGAGTTTTTGAAGTTCTTCTGGGGCGAGTTTTCCCATTTTTTTATCCTCAGGTTTTCCTTTGTAGTTGCTTGGTTAAAGGTAGACGTTCAGTACCTTGCTTTTTTGTAGCAGGTAGACTATGATTCCGCTTACAATCAGCTCGGGAACCAGATAGCTGCCGTTGTAGACTGCGGAGTAGATGTAGGGGTTTAGTTCGGGAACGTACAGGGGCGCCCAGTAAACCACGCCTGATATAAAGTGCATGATGAACCGTGCTGTGATTGCTGTTGCTGCGCCGATTATTGGTTGTTTTTTGAACAAGCCTGCCAGCCCAAGCACGCCAAAAGCCAGTTGATAATCCAGTAGCATTTGAATTGGGTCTATGAAGTAGGGTAGGACTGCAAATTGTATCGTGCCATGGATTGCCCCCGCTATTAGCCCTATTTTTGGTCCTCGCCTAAGTGCAAGCCAGATGATTGGCACCATGGAGCCTGCGGTGATTGAGCCGCCTTGGGGCAGCGTGTAGACGATGATGAAGCTCAGTGCCGTTGCCAATGCGACAAATATGGTTATTTCTGATAGGATTCTGGTTGAAAAAATATTTCTAGGTTTATTTGGGTAGTTTGGTTTTGTTTGGTTCACTGTTTTTCCCTCCGCCAGTATTATCTGGTTCAGGTTCCTTTGGGTCGACAGCACCTTGAGCTGCCCTCTCAGCCGGGTCATGTTCCCAGCTCCCCGAGACCTAAATGGGATAGTGTTGTTATGTTGGATATTAATTTTCCTAAACTTTGTCGTGTTGGTGTTGGGTTTTGGTGGTTTTTGGTTGTTTTGTTTTTTGGGTTTGGTTTGGTTGTGTCTGGTTGTGATTAAGCTGTAGCTAATTTTGTGTTGACTAGTTTGGGTATGCTGTTTTGACCTCTCTGCTCTGCCAGCAGGTACCCCCCTCTATAAATAGAGTCAACAGAAAGTTCACTAAATACAAGCCTACTTGAAAGTGAACGGTTCAGGCACTTCGTCTTTTAGGTGATTCTTCCGTCTTTGACTTCGTAAATAATTTCTGAGGAGCTTTTCATGTTGATGGCGTCGATTTCGTCTATCATGCGGTTAACCATTCTGCCCACCACGAGTACAAACACGTTTAGCCCACGGGAAGCGGCGATGGCCGCGGAGCGGCTAATGCCAAATTCGATGTCCGCTTCAAGACCCAGTTTAGTTATGACTGCTCTGCCGACTGCGCCCATGACGCCTACGCGGTCAGGCTTAAACTCATCGTAGTAAGCTCGGATTTTTGCGAGGTCAACGGCTCTGGAGCCGCCTTTTCTAATGCTTGGAAGTTTCACAATCAGGATTTTGCCTTGTTTCATTTTCACTTTGCCCTGCAAATCCTTCAAACCCAAATCCTCACCCACCTTAGCATCTGCAAGGACGGTTCCCTTCGCTTCAGCTTCTGGGCTATCGGGGGCAACGGTGTACATGACGCCTTCTTTCATGATTAAACCCACTTCTTCGCCTGCCTTCACAGGTTTTGTGGCTATGGCTGGCAAAGCGTGCTCAATTTTGATTTCATGCTTGACGGCGCTAACATACTGCTCCAACTTTCGTAAGTCCTCATGCAGTTTAGTAGCGGCTTTGGGGGTTAAACGGTAATCGGCACGTTCAGATCCTACTTCAAGTAAGCCTTCGCGGGTTAGTTTTTTGAAGTATTTTGAGATGGCTTGTATGGTGATTCCGAGGGCTTCGCTTATGTTTTTTTGCTTAACATGTGGCTGGTTGCGCATGACTTCGAGGAGAATTTGGAATTTGGTGAATTCACCTTTATCTCCCAAGATGTTGGGTCGGGTTTTCTTGCGCAAAGTAATTCAACCTGAATTTAACTTTAGTTAAACAAAAGGTTATAAACTTTCAGGCTGGATTATCCAGTAAACAGGAGCATTAAAAATGCACATAATGGAAGGCTTCCTACCCCACCCATGGTGGGAAATCTGGTTCATAATCGCACTCCCCTTCATCGCCTACGGCATATACAAGCTCTCAAAAGTTACAAAGAAAATCCCCGAAGCCCTACCACTACTGGCTTTGATGGGCGCATTCATTTTTGTGCTTTCAGCCCTCAAACTTCCCTCAGTAACAGGCAGCACCTCACACCCAACAGGCACAGGCTTGGCTGCGGTAGTGGTCGGTCCAGGGATAACGTCAGTTCTTTCACTCATAGTTTTGATTTTCCAAGCTCTGCTGCTAGCACATGGAGGTTTGACCACGCTTGGCGCCAACGTCTTCTCAATGGGCATAGTCGGTCCACTTACAGCTTACGCGATATGGGTTGCCTGCAAAAAGGTACGCCTCTCAAACTCAGTCGGCGTATTTCTCGCCGCAGCTTTTGGAGACTTAATCACCTATGTCGTCACTTCAGTTCAGCTTGCTCTTGTCTTTCCAACATCAGCAGGATTCTTTGACGCGTTTCTGAAATTCGGCACAATTTTTGCAATCACCCAGATTCCCCTAGCCATAGGCGAAGGCATACTAGCCGTAATTCTCTTTGACTTCTTGGCTAAGTACAAGGGACAGCTTTTAGCCACCCTAAAAGTCATCAAACTGCCCCACAGCACACCTGCACAGGAGGCTGCAAAGCAGTGAAATCCCGATACTACATTGTTTTAATCGCAATTGTTGTTGTGATGTTCGCAGCGCCTTTACTGTTCGCTCCATCGGCAGAGTACAGCGGATCGGATAGCGCTGCCGAACAGGCAATCAGTGACACAGGCTATAAGCCGTGGTTCAGCCCCATTTGGGAGCCTCCAAGTGGCGAAATAGAAACATTACTCTTCTCCCTGCAGGCAGCAGCAGGCGCGCTAATCATAGGCTACTTCGTCGGGTATGAGCGAGGAAAGCGAGCAAAGAAAGACATAAAGACCACGCAAAGCTAGACCACTGTTAAAATTGGATGCACAGAGGAAATGGCGCACAGCGAACTTTATGCCCAAATCGACAGGCATGCTTACACTAATGCTCTATCAAAGTGTAGTCCAATAACTAAGGGTTTTTTTGCGCTGTCCGCACTCATAATCAGTGTTTCTTCCCCGTCTATTTTTGTGCCCATAACTGTTTTTGTGGTCTCCACCGTTTTGGTGTTATATTTCGCCAAGATACCTGTACACTTCTATCTGGACATGCTTATCCTCCCGACAATCATGCTGTTGTTGAGCTGCCTTTTTATCGCCTTGTTCTTCGGCTACGGTCAACCGCTGGCAGAAATCGGGTTACCCTGGTTCACCTGGACCATCTTCAAAAACGGCATCACCCTGAGCGTTACCACATTTCTCCGAGTGGAAGGCGCACTTTCGTGTCTATTCTTTCTAGTTTTAACTACTTCGATAACCGACATTTTCATCACGCTTCGACGATTAAAAGTCCCCAAAGTCTTAGTGGAGATGTCTCTGCTAATTTACCGCTACATATTCGTCTTCTTGGAAGTTTCCGCCAAAATGAACACCGCTCAAGCACTGCGGCTGGGTCACGCGGGATTTATGAAGAGAATCCGCTCAGTAGCATTGGTCGCAGCGAACCTCTTCATCCGAACCCTAGAGCAGGGCGAACGCACCTTCATCGCCATGAACGCAAGAGGATACGATGGAAACATGCGCGTTCTCGAAGACCTATCTCACCCCAGAAAAGCGGCGCTGTTAGGCATCGCCCTTTTTGATGTTGCACTTGTGCTCTTAATCTTTTTCACCATGAACATTGGAGTTGTATAAAACAAATGTTGTTCCGATTGGAAAATCTCTCACACCGCTATTCAGATGGAACCCTTGCATTGGACGATGTATCATTAAGCTTTGCGAAGGGCGAAAGAATCGCCATGTTAGGCACTAATGGTTCGGGTAAGACAACCCTGCTAAATCACCTGAACGGAATTTTGAAGCCAACTGCAGGCACCATATACTACGAGGATAAACCTTTAGAGTACAACGCCAAAGCGCTTCTGGGCCTCAGGAAAAGAGTGGGTTTTGTTTTCCAAGACCCCAACGACCAACTTTTCGCACCCACAGTCAAACAAGACGTAGCCTTTGGACCCTTAAACCTTGGCTACCCACAAGATAAAGTCAAAGAATTAGTGGATGAAGCACTAAAGATTGTGGGCATGAGCGAATTCACCGAAAAACCACCTCACTTCCTAAGCCTAGGACAAAAGAAACGGGTTGCGCTCGCAGGAGTTCTCGCCATGCAGCCCGAAGTCATAATCATGGACGAACCAACCGCAAACCTAGACCCAAGAGCCACCAGCGAAATCCTACACCTACTTCTTCGACTAAACAAAGACTCAGGAATCACACTGATTTTAGCCACACACGACGTGGACATGGTGCCCCTCTTCGCAAACCGACTCTACATCCTAAACAGAGGCAAAATTGCATCCGAAGGCACACCAAAAGAAATCTTCTCAAACGCCGAACTAATCCGCAACGTCAACCTGCGCTCGCCCAGAATAACGCACCTGTTTGAAGTGTTAAAGAAAGAAAACAACCTGCCTATAGATGAACAGCTGCCGCTGACAATCAGCGAGGCTCGAAAAGAAATCCTCAGGCTACTAGAAGACAAAAAACAAGAAAACTAAAAATTTACTGTGAGAGATCGTATCCCCGCGGCGTCACCATACGCCCATTCACAATTCGCGTTGTCGAGTTACCCACAACAATCGTGGTCACCATATCCACATCGCAGTCCAACAGCTTCTTCAGGGTAGTTATGGTCGCAGCTTCGCCGTCTCTGCCCGCTTGCCTGACAACACCCACAGGCGTGCTTGGACTGCGGTACTTGAGTAATATTTCGTAAGCTTTGGTTAAAGGTTCTTTGCGTCCGACACTCTGAGGATTATACAAAACAATCGAAAAATCAGCCTCAGCCGCCGCCTTCAACCGCTTCTCAATCAACTTCCAAGGCGTCAGCAAATCACTAAGACTAATCACCGCAAAATCACTCACCAAAGGCGCACCCAACTTCGACGCCGCAGCAGTCGCCGCCGTCACACCAGGCACAACCTCCACAGGAACACCCACACCTTCCAATGCAGCAACCTCCAAAACCACGCCAGCCATGCCATAAACTCCTGGGTCGCCACTGCTGATTACCACAACTGCCTTGTTTTCCAGCGCTTTTTCCACGGCAGCCTTTGCGCGGTCCACTTCGCGTCCCATGGTGCCCGAAATAACCTCAACGCCGGACTTGATTAGACTTTTAACTAAGGTAACGTAGGTTTTGTAGCCTACGACAACGTCGGCGTTTTCGATTTCCCACCGCGCCTTAGGCGTCATGTGCTCAACAGAGCCCGGTCCGATGCCGACGACGCTTATTCGCCCTCGGCTAAGGCTACGGTGACTCCGTTTAACTTTTGCTTTTTCAGTATCAGGTGTGCGTTTTTTCCCGCCTTTATTATTGCTGCTTGTTCGCATACTCCTCCAACTCCAATTGTTTCTTCAACTAACTTTGAATCTGGACTTAGGTCTTCATGCTCTAAAGCACCCAGTTCCTTGACTGTGAGAAATTCAAGGTTGAGCCCCAACTTCGCAGCCGCGCTGACCAAGCCCAGCGTGTCTTTTTTTATGTCGACCGTTGCTAAACCGTCTATGCGTTCCAGCTGCAAGTTCGCTTTGGATAAAGCTGTGTTTACGGCGTCAAGCACTTGGTTTTCTGTGACTTCTTTTCTGGCGCCTAACCCCATGACTATTTTTTTCGGCTTCAGGATGGTAACGGGCTTAGAAAAAACCTTTGCTGCCACGGACTTCTTGGTTACTATGGCGCCTGCATCGTATTTGTCTATGATTTCCGCAGCTTGCTCCACCGTCCCTACCTTTTCAACCGCGAAACCACAAACCGCATCAGTTGGAATTTTCACGTCGCCAACCAAAACCAGCGCTAACCGTTTCCCGTTCACTATGGCAGAATTAACCGCCACAAGACTTTCCGGGTTGACTATGGTTAAGTGTAGGATGCGGGCGAGTTCGTCCACGCTTTGCTTGTCCAAAGCCTCCGAAGCTGTGGTGATTACTGGGGTGGCACCGATGCCCTCCGCGATAATTTTTGTTAGAAAATTTGCTCCACCATAATGCCCTGACAACAAGCTTATCACAAATTTCCCAGGAGCATCAACCCCTATAACTGCAGGGTCAACCAGTTTCCCTTCAAGAAGAGACGCAACCGCCCGTATGGTTATACCCGTTGCCATAACCCCCACGATAGCGTCCACTTTGGGATAGATTTCTTTGATAAACATATCCAGTTTTTTGTCTAACGGAACAACTTCTTTCTGGCTGTACTTTTCTGGGGCATACACTACGCAGGACAAGTCTGCTTTCGCGAGTGCCTGTTTGATTTTTACTGCGGTTTCAACTCCGCGCCTTGTGATGGCAACAACCGCTATTCCGTTAGAGTACATGACTATACGCCCTTGCGGAAACCCGTAGTGAACGCGGGGTCATATAGTTTTGACAATTCATACGCACTTGGATTAAACACTCGACCCACATAAATCAGCGCCGTCTCAGTTATCCCCGCAACCTTCACCTTCGCCACAATATCACTTAACGTACCGAGCACAATTTTCTGCTCAGGCCAAGTCGCCTTGTACACCACCGACACAGGCGTATCCGCGGGGTAGCCGCCCTTCTTGAGGTCTTCAACCACCCGCGCGATGTGCGGCGTGCCCAAAAAGATAACCATGGTTGCCTGATGCGCAGCCAACTTGCTGATGCTTTCTGATTCGGGCACGGGGGTTCTGCCTTCAGGACGCGTTATAATGATAGTCTGAGAAATCGTGGGCAGAGTCAATTCGCGATTCAGGCTTGCTGCGCCACCTTGCAGGCAGCTTACGCCTGGAATTCGGAAGTATCCTATTTTTTCCTTGTCCAGCCCGTCCATCTGTTCTTGTATGGCACCGTAGAAACTTGGGTCGCCATCATGAACTCTGGCAACGAGTTTACCTGCTTTCGCAGCTTCCACTATGACTTTTAACACTTCGGGGAGGCTCATTTTTGCGCTATCGTACAGTTTAGCGTCAGGTTTGCAGTACTTGAGAATTTCAGGATTCAGCAGCGACCCAGCGTAGATGACGACGTCTGCTTTTTCCAGCCACTTTTTGCCCTTGACGGTTATTAGTTCAGGGTCGCCTGGACCTGCGCCGATGAAAACAACCTTACTCATTCAGCATCCACCTTTTTGTTAGTTGGAAGTTCACTTCTTTTTATGATTGCCACGGAGAAATAGTCTTCTGTTATGTCCCACTCCTGCACATTCCCAAGTTTTCCAGTGAGCACTTTTTCTTCGGGCAAGGTGCACCGCTTCACCAATGCTATGGTGGAGTTTTCCGTGAAACCTGCCTGCTGCAAAACTGGAACCAGCTCTTTTATCCGGTGTGCGCACTTCATGAAAACCAACGTGTCTGCGTGTTTAGCCGTTTCCTCAATAAGCTGCGCGTCAAGGTCGGAGGGAACAATGGAAACCACCTCGTCTTTCTCCGCCAAAGGCAACTGGGCGCTTGCCGCAGCCGCAGTAACTGAGGTCACACCGGGGATTATTTCAAGCTGCAAGTTAGGGTAACTCTGTTTTATACTGCGGTAGAGGTACATGAATGTGCTGTAGAGCATCGGGTCACCCAGTGTAATGAACACAAGCGATTTGCCTGCCTTCACTTTTGCAGAGACAACTTTTGCGTTTTCAGCCCACAGCTTCTTGAGGCTCAACTCGTCTTTAGTCATGGGAAAAACAAGCTCAAGCATTTCTGGCGGATGTTGCCGTTCTTTCACAATTTGCTTAATCATGCCAAGTGCCCTGCTGGGTTTGTTCGCGTGAGACTTGGGAACGCAGATAACGTCTGCGTTTTTTAGTGCTTTGACAGCTTTGATCGTGATTAGTTCGGGGTCGCCTGGACCGACGCCGACGCCTATGAATTTTCCAGTCAAGTTCATGTTACTCCTTTGTTGCAGATGTTATTGTTATGGGGTTCCGGGAGAGCATCATGGTTCCGCCACTGACAGCTTTTCCTTTAGCCACAAAAACCTGGGTTACGTCCACTTCTTTGAAGTTTAACCGTTTTATCTCGTCAAGAGCAGTGACGGCGGTTTCCGTTAGGATTGCGTTTACGACTATTCTGCCAGTAGGCTTCAGCTTTTGATGGGCTGTCTGTATGACTTCCCGCAGTGAGTGGCTTCCTCCAATAAGGACGGCGTCTAGGGGAGGCAGGTCGGATAGAACTTGTGGCGCCTTTCCGTGAATCATCTGAACTGTGTTTTGCACGCCAAACTTGGCTACGTTGCTTTCAGTTAGTTCTATGGCTTCTTCTTTTTCGTCCAACGCAAAAACTTTGCCCGTCGGAGCCACTTGAAGTGCCGCTTCAACAGTCAAGCCGCCTGTGCCGCAACCGATATCCACAACCACGAAGCCTTCGCGGAGACGCGCCTTGGATATGGTTAGCACTCTTATCTCTTCTTTTGTTGGACCAGGGACTTTGTCGTTCTGGTTGAAATCTTCATCTGGGATTCCGGGTGTTCTGTACTTCCACATATAGACTACCTGTTGATTTTGTTCGTTAAACTGATTTTAACTGTGTATGACCATAACGCACATCGAAGAGAAAGCCTGTTTTGAAGCTTCTTCCAAGGTGCTTTCCACAATTCTTTCGTTGCCCAGCGTCAAATTCTCACACACAGCAACGCGGGTGGCTTTGTCTATTCCGTTGTTGACTAAGAAAACGGCAATGTTGGAAGGCGTGAAAGTTTTCGTTTCAGGAAGAAGAAAAACATCTTTTCCCGCCTTAACCGCTTCCACAAGCGCCTCTTTCTGTTTTGCAGTAACTCCGTTATGAAACGTGAATAAAACTGCATCTTCCCAGCACATGCCCAAGCGAGCTGCGCAAACTTGTATGGCACTTACGCCAGGGATGACGTTTACTTCAACGTTTTTTCCATAAGCTCGGCTTAGAACGGAACCCAAAAGCCCTGAAAACCCAGGGTCCCCCGCCGACAACAAAACCACCGCCTTGCCTTTTGCAGCGGAATCCTGCGCGTACTTTAAGAGTTCATCTACGTTTTTGCCTGTCAACGTTAACATTTCGCCTTTAATGTCGCCTCGGAAAAGGTTCAGGCTTCGCTTAGCGCCAATGACAACTTGCGCTTTTTGCACTGCTTTTCTGGCTGCAGTTGTTATGTAGTCTGGAGAACCTGGACCCACACCAACTATGGTGAGCTTAGTCATTGTTCTAAACCCCTCGCGTTTTCGTCGCGTCCTATGATTTTTCCGTCCATGGAAACTATTATGACACTAAATTTGATTTGGTTTTTTGTTTTTTCTGTAATGCGCAAGTTGACTTTTTGAGCTATGCTGTCGTATGTGGCTTGCTGAAGTCCTGCTTTCTGGAGGATTTCGGTGGCTTCTTCGGTGGTGTTCGACTGCAAAATCTGCTGAATTGCTACGGTGTTTGCGCCAACTGAGCCAGCGTAAGCAGCTATAACCTCATTTCGGGCATCACCCATTTTGTGGTGCGTGTTGAATATGCCGGCTGCCAACTTAACCAGTTTACCCGAGTGCCCTAAGAAAACGATTTCTTTAACGCCCTTCTCAACCGCTTTTTCCAGCATGTAGCCCACAAAGTCGCCTGTCTGCACAATCTGGTCATCCGCCACTTTGAACAGTTGCTTGGCAAATTTTTCGCCGATGTTGCCTGGCACAAAGAAAACCCGTTCGTATCCACGGGCTATGGCAACGTCGATTTGGGGAACCAGCGAACGACGACACGCTTCCATTGAAAGCGGCTTCACTACACCCGTAGTGCCGAGAATGGATATGCCGCCGACTATGCCTAACTTGGCGTTCTGGGTTTTTTCAGCCACCTTCTCGCCTTCAGGAACAATTATTGTCACTTCCGCGCCTTTGCCAACAGGCAAGGCTTCTGTGAGGGCGTCGGTTATCATTTTTCTGGGCACAGGGTTTATGGCTGATTCACCAACAGGAATTTGTAAGCCAGGTTTGGTGACAGCGCCCACGCCTGTTCCGCGTTTGATGGTTATTTTGCCGTCATCAGTCAGCTTTATAGTGGCAGATATTTCTATGCCGTTTGTTGCGTCTATGTCGTCGCCTGCATCTTTAACCACCGTGGCTACTGCGGCATCGCTTCCGAGTTTCTTGCTGGCTTTGACGGGGATTTCAAAGCGTATGCCAATCGGCGTGGGAATAACTACCCTCTCAACGGGGTTACTAATCAGAGCGATTAGGGCAGCTTTGGAGGCGGCTGCCGCACATGCACCTGTGCTGATGCCATACTTCAGAAACCTCGCCATCTCAGTCCCCTTTTGGCGCAGCAGATGATTCTGCCATGTTGAGGAGCGCGTTGAAGATGGCTACGGCGATGGTGCTTCCGCCTTTGCGACCTTTCACAATGATGAATGGAATAGATAATTCTGCAATGGCCTCTTTGGATTCTGCGGCGCCCACGTAACCCACAGGGGTAGCCACAATTAAAGCGGGTTTAGCTAACCCTTGCTTGACTGCTTTGGCTAATTCGAAGGCTGCGGTTGGTGCGTTCCCGATGAGTATTATTGCATCATTTATGTTATCGTTTATGGCTAAACGCATTGCTGCAACAGAGCGGGTGGTTGATTCCTCGTGAGCTATTTGGAAGGCTCGTTTATCATCGACGTAGTTGAGGATTTTTCCGCCGAACTTCTTCAGCCTTGCCTCGTTTATGCCTGCTTTAATCATTTTCACGTCAGTCACCACTTTTGCGCCTGCTTTGATGGCATCTACACCCGCTTGAACTGCTTTGTCGCTGATGACTAAGAGTTTAGAAAATTCTGGGTCAGCAGTGGTGTGAACAACACGTTCGATTATGGCAGCCTGTGATTTAGGCGCCGCTTTGAGAGCCTCTTGAATTTGGGGTCTGATTAGTTTCATGCTTTTCTCGTATATCTGGTTTGCAGCAGCGGGCATTTTTTCGTCAGCAGAACCCTGAGGCACATCGCCGCCGCTTTTGCCCATTGCTTTGAAGGCTTTTTCAGCGATTATGTCCGCTATGCGTTCATCCGAACCCAAAGGTTCCCCATAAATCAGCTGGATTCCTTTAGCGGTCAGTTGAGATTCTTTATCTTTCATCCCTATCAGTTCGGGAATTTCCTGTGTTGTGTGAACTCCTGGCGCGAGGAAAGCAGGAACCAAAACAATTTTTTTGACACCCTTTTTTGCCATGTCTTCTATAGCTTCGGAGATGGTAGGTGTGTTCCTTACCATGAAGGCAATTTCAACAGTTTTGAACTGTGACCGTTTGCGCAGGATGGCGGCTAGTTTTTCTAGGTTTTTCCTGTTGTGGGGAAGTTTGCTGCCGTGCCCGATTATGACTAATCCAATGTCGTTTTCCATTAACCTCGCCTTTTAGTGTGACTGTTTTGTTTCCACATCGAATAACTTGATTGCGTTTTCAATTGTTTGTTTGTCGTTATTCTTGGCGGCTAACCGTAAATTCTCAATTAGAGGAACAAAGGTTTGTTTCAGTAAGATGGAGGTTAAATCGCCAATTATCTTTTTCTCCCGCGCCCCCAAGTCGCCCATCTTTTGGAGTGCTTTAGCAAGTTCTTTTTGGCGAATTTTTTCGGTATGTGCCAGCAGTTCCGAAATTATGTCCCTAACTGTTTCGGTTTTCATTTCCTTAGTCAACAAAACAAGTTCATCATCTATGATTTTCTGGGCTTTTTTCATGCTTTTCTGCCGTTCCAACTTGTTTCTCGCAGTTATCAACTTGAGGTCATCGATATTGTGAAGCCTTACACCGTCAAGTTCATCTATAGCCTTCTCAACATTCCGAGGATTTGAAATGTCAATCACTATCAAATCGTTACCATTTTGACGCGACTTCATGCAGTTTGACACTAACTCTTTCGTCAACAAGTAATGGGGAGCAGACGTGGAACAGATAACAACATCAGCCTCAACCAAGACTTCTTCCAACTGGTCAAACTTTACCGCTTTACCAGAAAGCTCCTCAGCCAAACGAACAGCGCGCTCATAAGTTCGGTTTGCGATAAAAATTGGGCTAAGACAACGCCTAGCTAGGGCTTTCGCAACCAGAGTTCCCATTTCACCTGCGCCCATGACAAGAATCTTCTTCTCCCCCCACTTCCCTACGAGGGATTCTGCCAACTCAACCGCCGCTGAGCCTACTGATACGGCGCCTTTGTTGATGCCTGTCTCTTTCCTCACGCGCCTTGCAACGTTAACCACCCTGTTGAATAAGTGCTTGAGGACGGGCCCAACGGTTTTCGCCGATTCCGCCCCGAGATAGGCATCCCAGACCTGGTTTATGACTTGGTCTTCACCGATTACCATCGACTCTAAACCACAGGTAACTCTAAGAAGATGAAGTAAAACTTCCTCATTTAGGGAAATCTCGGTGGCTCTGAATGCACCCACAGCCATGCCGCCCGTCCTGCACGCCAAATGTTCTCTTACAGCTTCCGCGGTAGCCACACCAGCCTCACTTACAACATAAAGCTCAACACGGTTACACGTTTGCAGAAGAACACACTCACAAACCCCAGCCAAACCATAAAGCTCAGCCAACGCTGCCCCCTTGTCTTTGAACGCCACAGCCTCTAACAAAGGAACATTAGCCGTTTTATGCGTCAACCGCACATTGATTATGTGGATTGTTTGGGCTGAGGAATGCATGGTTGGATAAACCGACCACATTAAATATAAGCTTTGCCATAATTAACAAAAAAGGGGCGCCAGGGAGCAAAATTGAGGCATAGAATCGGATTAGTTTACTTGCCCGGAGCATTACCCTGCTTTGAATCATTCGGCAACTTGCCAACGGACCTTGTTCGGGAAGATGGGTTTGTAGCGGGCAAACCAGCCTCAGAAGTTCTCGATATGATAATAATTCCCGGCGGCAGCCTTGTGGAGTCCCAAACTGTCAAAGATAATGTTGTGCGGGAAATCTTAAAAATGGCTGATGCGGGCAAGTTTGTTTTGGGCATTTGTTCAGGTTTTCAGATTCTTTCAAGGGGAACGGACATTGGCCGGTTGTCGGCTACGCCTATTATTCGTGAAGGGTTGGGCTTGTTAGATGCGGAGTTCAAACCGTTAATCTGCACTGACCAAGTCAAAGCCACTATTGTCGGCGCAAGCTGTTTAACCGCTGAAGTGGGCGCGGATGTTACGGGTTTTCACTGCCACACATACGGCAAACTGGCATTGCACAAAAACGCCAGACCCATACTTGTCTCGCATACTAAACGGCTCAATTACCACAGAGATGAACAAGATCTTGTCTCGGGAATCGCTAACAAAGAAGGCAACGTGGTGGGGGTAATCATACACTCATTGCTGGACCAGAACCCGCTTATCATAGAAGGCATCACGAAATCGCTGGACATAAGCCCAGAGGAACTTGGCGAAATTCGCGCGGCAAACGCTAAACTACTGCGGGAAATCAAAAGCGAAGTGGGAATCGCAACCAGCATTCGCTCAGAAAACAAAACCGCCAAAAAAGCAGAAACGGCACCTCTTTTGTTGGTGACTGCTTTGGGGAGCGGTTCAGGCAAAACATTCATCGTAACAGGCTTAGCAGCAGCCTTAAAGAAGAAAGGTTTCAACGTTGGGGTTGTGAAAGTAGGCGGCGACATCCGCGATGTGGTGCCTGCACTCTATATGATCAAGGAGCCCATACGGAACTATTCTTCGATAAAAATTGGTGAAAGCGGCTGGAAACCCCTCTTTGACGCTGTTGCAGACGCAGGCAAAGACTACAATTTTCTAATCGTTGAAGGCGCCATGAGTGCTTTCACTGGATTGCTTATGGATAAAGTGGAACGACCCAGCTCAACCGCAGAGGTTGCAGCCGCCTTAGACGCGCCTACCATAGTGGTTGTTGGTTGCGAAAAAGAAGGCATCGAAGGCGCGTTAGCAAATGCACTAAACTATGTGAAGCTCATGCAGAGCCTCGGAGTAAAAATAAAAGGCGTAATCCTGAACAAGATGCTTCTGAGCTACTTGACCGACGAAATCCGAACTGTAATGAAGCAGGCGTTTGAAAATGTGGGTGTTGAATTAGTCGGTATAGTTCCGCGTATCGATTTGGAGGGGCGCGGCGCGATTCCAGAAATCGAAATCAAGTATGAGGAGTTCGGAGCCAAAGCCCTTGAAATTGCTGAAAGTTACTTGGATTTAGACAGGATAACTGCGCTTGCGGCGCCCGCCAGAAAAATGGCTATTGATTATAAGGCGTTTTCGGAAAAATTCAAAAGCTCACTCGTTAAAGACTACAAGTCCAACGGGTCAAAAGGTGGTCAAGAAGACAAATGCTTGTAGACCTCAAAGTTAACGGAAAACACGTTGTCGTAGTTGGCGGAGGCTCTGAAAGCTATCGGAAAACTCTGGACTTTCTTGAGGCAGGGGCAAAAATCTTAGTTGTTAGCAGGTCTTTCTCGGACGGCATAAAAGGGCTTTATCAAACGGGCAAAATCAGCTTACAAGAAGAAGAGGTTAAAAACGCCGCGTCTTTTGTTAACAGCTTTGACCCAAAACCTGACATAGTTGTAGCATTAACAAACGACCATGAGTTCAACGCTGAACTTATCAAGTATGCAAAAGCCAGCGGATGCATGGTTTACGCGCCTGATAACCCTGCAATCAGCGATTTTATTCTTCCCGCTGTGGCGAAAGTGGGTGAAGTGCGAATCGCCATATCAACTGAGGGTAAAAGCCCAGCTATGGCAAGCGTTCTGAGGCAGAGAATAGAAAAATTAATCACGCAGGAAGATCTGTTGCAGGTTAAACTTCAAAGTCGCGTCAGAGAACTTCTTAAGCAGCAAGTCTTGGACCAAAAAGTTAGAAAGAAACTTCTCTACAGGATACTTGAAGACGCAAAGACAAAGAAGTTTTTGAAAGAAGGCAAGCTCAAAGAGGCACAAGAAGTGGCAACAAAAATAATAGAAAAACACCTCCGCGATGCGGACAAGCTTCAGGAGACATAAGGAATATGAGTTTTCCTTCAGTGCGAATGAGAAGACTACGCAGAACACCTCTATTGCGGGAAATGGTGAAAGAGGTTAAGCTGCACCCAAGCGACCTTGTCTACCCGATTTTCGTCGATGAAAACGCTAAAGCGCCTGTTCCGATAAAGTCGATGCCTGGATACTCTCGGCTACCACTCAATCAGGTTGTAGCTGAGGCAAAAAAGACTCTAGAGCAGGGCGTAAAAGCCGTCATTCTGTTTGGCATACCTACAAAAAAAGATGAAGCGGGCTCTGAGGCGTTCGCGGAAAATGGCGTTGTCCAAAAAGCAATCCGCAACTTGAAAAAGCAATTTGGCGACGAACTCGCGGTCATAGGTGATGTTTGTCTTTGCGAGTACACCAACCATGGACACTGCGGCATAGTCAAGAACGGTGAAGTCCAAAACGACCCCACTCTGGAAACGTTGCAGAAAGTAGCTGTAAGCCAAGCCAAGGCGGGTGCAGATATTGTTGCTCCATCAGCCATGATGGATGGGCAAGTCCAGCTTATCAGAGAAGGCTTAGATGACGCGGGATTCGACCAAACCGCGATACTGGCTTACTCAGCCAAGTACGCCTCAAGTTTTTATGGTCCATTCAGGGAAGCAGCAGAGTCAACACCACAGTTTGGGAACCGCAAGAGCTACCAGCTTGACTACGGAAACCCGAGGGAGTCAGTACGAGAAATGGAGTTAGACGTAAACGAGGGCGCCGACATAATAATGGTTAAGCCAGCTTTGGCTTATTTGGACATTATTAGTCTTGCTAAATCAAAATTCAACGTGCCCATAGCCGCCTACAACGTCAGCGGCGAGTACTCCATGTTGAAGGCAGCTGCCCAAAACGGGTGGATAGACGAAAAAGCCGCAGTTCTTGAGATGCTTACGGGAATTAAGCGGGCTGGCGCTGACCTCATTATAACCTATTTTGCTAAAGATGTGAAATCATGGCTAAACCAAATTTAAGCACCAACAAATCAAAGGAACTCTTTGAGAGAGCCAAAAAGGTAATTCCAGGCGGGGTAAACAGCCCAGTCCGAGCGTTCGAACCCTACCCCTTTTTCGTTAACCATGCGAAGGGTTCAAAACTCTACGGCGTCGACGGAGAAACCTACACTGACTACTGCATGGCATACGGGGCTCTGTTGATGGGACACGCAAATAGTGATGTGCGTCGCGCGGTTGAAGAACAACTACCGAAAGGTACACTGTACGGCGTTCCCACTGAACTGGAAATAAAATTCGCTGAGCAAATAAGTAAAGTTTCGCCATGCGTGGAAATGCTGCGTGTAGTCAACTCAGGCACTGAAGCTACAATGCACGCCCTAAGAGTTGCCAGAGGTTTTACGGGTAGGAAAAAAATTATAAAGTTTGAAGGTGGTTTCCATGGCGCCCATGACAGCGTCTTGGTGAAGGCAGGTTCAGGAGCTACAACTTTCGGAACCCCAACATCGCTGGGCATCCCCGGAGAGACCACTCAAAACACAATAGTTTTGCCCTATAACAGCCCGGAAGCGTTGGAGGAAACGGTGAAGCGGGAAGGCAACGAGATAGCCGCGGTTATTGTTGAGCCTGTCATGGGCAACGCAGGTCTTATCCTTCCGAAGAATGAGTATCTTAGTTACCTTAGAAAACTCACAAAGGAATATGGTATAGTTCTCATTTTTGACGAGATTATTACGGGTTTCAGGCTTGCCCTCGGAGGCGCCCAAGAACACTACAACATCAAACCCGACATGGCAACGCTGGGCAAGGTGCTCGGCGGCGGCTTCCCAATTGCAGCGTTTGGCGGCAGAAAAGAAATAATGCAGAACATCTCGCCCTCAGGGAAAGTGTATCAAGCAGGAACCTTCAGCGGCAACCCTGTTTCAGCCACAGCAGCCTACGCGGTACTTCAAATTCTGCGCCAGAAGAAAAAAGAGATTTACCCGAAGCTGGAAAAGAACAGCCAAGAACTCAAAAAAGCCCTTGTAGATTTAGCTTCGAATCATCACGTGGATGCACAGGTTTACAACATAGCTTCCATGTTCCAAATATTCTTCACATCCCAACCAGTCTACGACTACACCAGCGCGAAACTGTCCGACATCAAAAAGTTCCAAGCCTACTTCCATGAGCTACTAAAGCAAGGCGTTTTCATTCCGCCAGCGCAGTTCGAAACTTGCTTCTTGTCCACAGCCCACACTGAAGACGACCTGAAGAATACCATAAGCGCCTTTGACAAAGCCTTGCATGCAGCATCAACCGTGAACAGGTCTGCTTGACATGATTTTGACTGTTGGCACCCGAGGCAGCAAACTTGCCCTTACCCAAACAGAAAAGTTCCTGCAAGAGCTCAAAATAGCTTGCCCTGATGTGGATTTCAAAATTGAAGTCATCAAAACCCTCGGAGACACAGAAAACACAAAACCTCTTTTCACAATTGACAGCCAAGGCATATTTGAAAAGGAAATTGACCAAGCTCTAGTAAAAGGGGAAGTGGACTTTGCCGTCTCCAGCTTAAAAGATGTACCCACCGTAGAATCTCCCGATACTGTTGTGGCTGCGGTTCCTAAGCGTGCTTCTCCGCACGATGTACTCATCTCAAAAAATAACTTACCCCTTAAATCTCTGCCAAAAGGCGCCCTCATCGGCACGGGCAGCTTAAGGAGACTTGCTCAGGTCAAATTCCTTCGTCCAGACTTGGAAGTTGTGCCCATACGCGGAAACTTGGACACAAGAATTAGAAAGGCTAAATCGGAGGAAGTTGACGGCATAATAGTTGCCGAAGCAGGCCTCCAAAGGATGGAACTTGAAAACTTAATCACAGAACGGTTTCCGCTAGACCAGTTTCCTTCAGCCCCCGCACAAGGAGCCTTAGCCATAGTCGCAAAAAAAGGCGATTCAGACACCATCAAACTCCTGCAGAAAGTGGAGCACCGACAAACAAGGGCTGAAGTAACAGCCGAGAGAACGCTAATGTTGCAGCTTGAAGGGGGCTGCCGTGTCCCCATCGGCGCAGTCGGAAAAGCCCACGAGGATGCCCTGTCGCTTCAAGGTGTCATGTTTGCGCTGGATGGCAAAAACAGAATCGCCGCCTTTGCAGAAGGCACCATCAATGAAGCGGAAGAGTTAGGTAAGAAAGTTGCGGAAAACCTTCTATCGCAAGGTGCAAAACAAATTGAAGAAGAATGGAGAGAAAAATATGGTCCATGGTAAAGGTAAAGTGTTCTTAGTCGGTGCGGGTCCAGGCGACCCTCAACTGCTCACCGTGAAAGCATCTGAACTTTTGAAGACGGCAAAAGTTGTAGTTTACGACCGCTTGGTGAGTAAAGAAATTCTGAAACTTATTCCTAAAGCGGCGGAGAAAATCTATGTGGGCAAACGAACAGGCAAGCATGTGGTTGTGCAGGAAAAAATCACGGAACTGCTGGTGGAGTTAGCGCTTGCGGGCAAGGATGTTGTGAGGCTGAAGGGCGGTGACCCGTTTGTTTTTGGCAGAGGCGGCGAAGAAGCTGAAGCATTAGCGGAGAACAAAATCAAGTTTGAGGTTGTGCCAGGTGTTACTTCAGCGATTGCGGCGCCCATGTACGCAGGCATACCTTTAACGCATAGAGATTACGCGGCTTCTGTTGCCATAGTGACTGGGCACCGAGCGGGAAACGCTGAACACGCAATCGATTGGGCGAAACTTGCAAGCTCCGTGGATACTGTTGCCATTTTGATGGGTGTAGAATCTTTGGAAGCTATTGCCGCTAAATTAGTTGAAGGCGGCTTAGACCCAAATGTGCCTGTTGCCATAATTGAGCAGGGGACGTCTAAGCGGCAGCGAACCGTAATAGGCAAAATTGGCACAATTGCAAAAGAGGCAGAAGCAAAAAAGGTGCATCCGCCAGCAGTAATTGTCATAGGTGAAGTTGTGAATTTAGGCAGGAAACTTGCATGGTTCAAAAAGCCCCCACGTTAAAAGGCAGAACAATCGCCATAACCAGACCCAGCGGTCAAACCGACGAAACAGGCGAAATAATCCAAAACAAAGGCGGAGTCCCCTACTTCATACCAACCATAGAAATCAAAGAGCTAACCGATTTATCACCCATAACGGCGTTCATTGAGGAACTTGCGGCAGGCAAAGTTGACTACGTTATTTTCATGAGCGTCAACGGTGTGAGGCACCTGCTCAGTGCTGCTAAAGAACTGAACCAAACGGACAAACTAATGCAAAAACTGAGGAAGCCCGTGATTGTAGCGGTTGGTCCAAGAACCGCCGAAGAACTGAAAGCCCACCAGATTCACGTGAACTTGGTTCCCACAAAATACACCTCAGAAGGCATAGCTGGAAGCCTACAAGAATTTGCCGTCGCAGGC
>CALMWK010000027.1 GCA_937873375.1 Candidatus Bathyarchaeota archaeon | reverse complement strand
TTTTGAGTCTTTGATGCAGCGGGACGGAGAATTCAAGGAACACGTGGAGAACCTGCGGCAGAAAGCTAGTGTGCATACGTTTCTGAAGCGATACTTCGAAAGAGGCGTGCGAGAAGGCTTGTTCAGCGATTCAGTAGGCGCGTTAGGCCGATTGCATGACATGCTGGTGCAAGCTGCTTACCCTGAGATGATTGGCAGAAGCATAATCACGGTGCTTCCGACCAGCGAGGCGATGGAGCGGTTTCCACTAGACGAGAAGGCTGTGGCGTACCGTTACGCTGAAGGCGCAGCTACACGTTTGGGCGGCAAAAAGAACACCGTCGTGGACGTGTACACCAACGTTCTGGCTGAAGCTTCAGAAGAGTGGACAAGGGAGTTCTTGGAAGATGCAACTTGGAACGTCATGGACACCATGGTGAAGAAAGTCGGCAAAGCGCTGGGCGAAGAAGAAACCAACCAGATTCTGGCGCTTTACGGCGCAGTAGCAGACGCAGACTTGGCAGGTGGGGCTCCGATAAATCAGGGTGGAACGGCCATGAACTGGAACGGACTGGTTAAGCTTCGCAGCACGATTATAGGCGAAAACTGGAAACCCACAGTGTTAGCTCTCAACGAAACTCAGCTACATCAGTTGTTATCAGATGACAAGTTCATACATGCACAGTATTTGCCTTCAGAGCAGACGAATCTGGAGCAGGGCAGCATCGGCAGCGTGTTGGGCATGCAGGTTCACGCGAGCAATTTGGTGCCTAACGGAACAGCCTACGCGGTAGATACGCGTGTAGCTTCAGTGATGCTACTTCGCAGAGACATCGCAGTGGAGGACTGGGAGGACATAAAGAACGGCAAGTACGGCGTCCGAGCCACCACCCGCTTTGGCGTAGGGGTCCTGCGTAGCAATGCCATCGCGAAGATGACCAACATAGCCACCGAGATAACCTAAGAAAGGAGAAGGCACGCCATGGCAAAGTATGAAGGCAAATGTCCTGAATGCGGAAAAACCCACTACTCAGACAGGAAAGGCGGCATCGTTGTCTGCAATTGTTGGCAACGTTGCCAGATGTGTGGGGCAGAGATGGACCCGTATATGCCTGACCTTGCCATGAACACCTACGGCTTAGACGAAAAAAGAGACTTGGCGGTGCTGATGGTTTGCACGCTTCATTTCCCCATGTTTTTTAGCACCAAAAAACCCGTGGAGGTTGCTTGTACATGAGACGTTTAACTGAAAGAATGCATTTGGCAAAAACCGTGCTGCGCGAGCTGAGTAAGCAGTCTCTTTGCCGCACGGAACTGGAAAAAAGAACTGTTCGCAAGTACGGCACGCACGCCACTTTTGAGGGGATGTTTCGTTTCCTCGTGCAGAATGGTTATGTGCAGAAAAACGAGCAGAAACATCGCGCTCCTTACGTCTTAACCGAGAAAGGCACGAAGTTTTTGGAGGCAATCTAAATGAGCAAAGTCCTAAAACAACTAACTGAGGCTTTGACGCAAAAGAAAAGAAGCGGCTATGCATTTCCGCAGCAGGCTACAGTGTACGAGACGCCCAGTGTGCCGTTGGCGGAGGTTATGTCGCTTTACGAGCGCGACCCCACCTGCAAGGCAAGCGTGGATTTGCTGGCGGCTTCCGCTGTGGGTTCAGGCTTCTACACCACCGTAAACGAGAACTACGAAAAATCGAAAGAAGCGAAAAAGGCAATTGACGAATTCAACGAGAACGTGAATTTAGATGCGTTGCTCTGTGACATGGCGCGGGCGCTGATTGCCTGCGGCAACGATTTCTGGCTCAAGCTAACGCCTGAGAGGCTGGTGGACCTGCGCAGGCTACCCGTGGACGCGGTGGAACGCATCGAACAAAGTTACATAGGCGAAAAATCCAGTGCACTAAAAATTCCTTACAAGGTGGAAAGCTACAAGCTGCGGCAAATGTACGGTGGTGAAAACCTCGCCTCGGAAGCGGTGGTTCACTGGAAAATAAACTGCCTAAACTTTTCAGGCTATGGCACTGGCGTTTTGCAGGTGCTTTTGCACTCGCTGGTTTTGCAGTCGGATAAGCGGCCAGCGTTTGCTTGGATGAAAGCGAAGATTGAGCGGATTATGCCCAAGATTTTTGAGAAGTACGCTGGACCCGACGTGTTAGCGTTGCTTGAACGCGCCGACGAAAACACCATCAGAAGTTTTGAGAGGGCTATCAAGAACCGCGGGGAAGAGGGCGCATGGCTCTTCTACAATGGGAAAGGCACTATTCAGCCTGTGACGTTGGATCCGAGGGCGCGGTTTGAGTATTACGTGGACCATTTGATTAACCAGTTTTATCTTGGCTGCGAGACGCCGCTGCCGCGGTTGTTTAGTACGCCTGGTTTCACGGAGGCTTCAGCTAAGGCGGCGTTGGAGTTGCAGAACATGCTTATCAATCCCGTTCAGAGGTACATCAAACGCCAAGTGGAGCGGGAACTCTTCAGTGTGGTGCTGTCTCAGGAGGGCTTTGACGCTGTGAAGGTGCAGGCGCGTTTGCATTGGGGTTCGCCTCAGACCCGCGAAGTCAACGTGGCAGACATGCTCAAGGCGGCGGAGTTGGGTTTTGTTCGCCCTGAAGAATTCCGCAAGAACGCATTGAAGTTTGGGTGGGAGCTGTGGCAGGAGCCGCAACCCAAAGGTGAAGCGCCATGAGTGAGGTTGAATACGGCAGGTACGAAGAAGCCTACAAGGCAATCCACAGCGCCCTGAGCAGTATTGCGTGTGCGCCGCCTGGCAAGAAAATTTCAAAGTTCGCGTTTACGTGGAACGGTGATGGCTCTTTGGCTTCGTTGCGGGCGTATGATGGCGCGGATTTGCTGTTTACTTTGACGTTCACATGGAGCTCTGGAAACCTGCGGGATATCACGCGTAGCTGAGGCTGCTTCTGGTTGGCGGGCACTATCACATATAACGTGTCAACAAACACGATTATGGTTGTGGGCGGAACAAACAGCTTCGATGATGTCTATAATGCTGATGTTGCGGGTGGCTGGGGAAAAGTTACCAAGCAGGGCGATAGTCAATTTTTGGTTATTTGCAAATTGGTAGTTGGTGATGGCTCAACTGAGACCTATCTTACAACTGTAAAGGAGCAGATAACGGTTGATGTGCGGAGCCAAAACTGCTTCGGCATCAAGATTTTGGAGAATGCCACGTTTACTTCAGGGGTTTTGGTGGATGCTACAACAAAGTCTACAAAGGATGGTTCTTCGCTTCAGGTTCTCTGTGACTTGAGTTATAATCCAGAACATAGCATGTTTTGGAACTTGGGGAACTTGTATTTGTACTCCTCTCAGGTGAGGGGCAACCATATTTTGTCTACGTGTATTTATGGTGGGGGGACTGTTCTCAGGATATGGAATACGCA
>CALMWK010000026.1 GCA_937873375.1 Candidatus Bathyarchaeota archaeon | reverse complement strand
CACCCTGCCATGCAAGAAGTGGTGCAGCAAGCCTTCGGAAACCTAAAACCAGCATAGCTGAAAGCCAATTCTTTTTTTGGGTTGTAACTTGGGTGTTCTTCAGGGAGAACTAAAAGCAACTTTGTGTATTATTGTATTGAGGGAATAATGAAGAAAGCAGTCTTAGAAGCAATAGTCATCTCTGTATTATTATGTTCAATTATAGTAGGAATGCAAAACATACAAGAAACAAAAGCAAATTTTGCACCAATACCTACTACTCCCCCAACGGTTTCCATTGTAAATCCAGCAAACTTCTCAACACAACCTCCTAATGTAACTATTGTGTTTAACGTAACCTTTCATGACATAACCTTTATGGGTAGTGCTATTCCATTTCGTATTGAATTCTATTACAGGTTAGATAATCAACCTTCAATCACTATTCAACCAATTACAATAGCTTCAAATACAACCCAAAATTCAGAATCACGTCAATGCAAATTTACCCTTCAAAACTTAACAAATGGACCTCACAACATCCAAGTTTCAGCAAAAATAGGAAAAACCGAAAGCACAGATAATGACGTAACATGGAACTTTGTAGGCATAGAAGGTTACTCCAATGTTATTAACTTTACAGTAGATGATATTTTAACTCCTAAAGTATCAATCTTGTCTCCTCAAAATGATAGCGTCTTCAATGTCAGTATCGAAGGCGTATCCTTTAATTTGATATACGAAACTAACACTGTGCTTTCGTGGGTTGGCTACAGCATTGAAGGCAAAGGTAGTGGCAACGTGACTGTTTCTGGAAATGGCACTTTGGTGCGTGATTTTGGGTCAAGTGGATACCACACTCTAACTCTATATGCAAATGACACTTCAGGCAATTGGGCTACTCCACAAACAGTAACCTATCTTGTCAACTTCGGAGTAGAGCCTACTCCAACACCACAAACAACAGCTACACCAACTACACTACCTACACCCAACATAACTGCTTCAAGTTCTCCAACACAAACACCAACACTCAGCCCTAGCCCAACAGCCTATGATTTTAAAGCTGAAGATTATACAATCTCAATAATTCTGTACAGTTCAATAGCGCTGATTGTTGTGATAGGTTTACTGGTTTATTTTAAAAAAAGAAAGGGATAACTGTGAACAAGAAAAAAGCCTTATCAACAATTATTCTCGCTTCATTCTTAGTTTCGCTATTAGCTGGAATGCAAGTTGTTGAAGCCCAATCTTTAAGCGCGAACGATTCACAAATTAGCACCATTACTAACATAGAAGCCAGTAACACAATAGCAGGTCAACCCGTAACATTATCAGCGACATTATCGGATCCACTTCAGACACAACAATACTATTTCGCTTGGAATAACACAGGTTCATGGATAAGCCAAGAACCAACAATCTTCACGGTTAACCCAATAACGTTTAACGGAACATGGTCAAGATCTGCAACAACCGTTGTTGTGAGAATACATGTTCAAGACAATTTTGGAAACTGGCGGATGTTACCACAACAAAGTTTCACATTAACTTCACCAGACCCTACTCCTACGCCAACACCTACTCCAGCCAACACTCTAACACCTACAGCTCAAGAACAAGCCCTATCGTTCATAGAAAATGCACTTCCTTTGGATTTATCAAAATACAACATAACCTTCACAAGCTATTCAACACTTGACGGAACCCAAGAGAATTTGAAATATATTTTGAGTTCAGAGGACAATACAGTTAATGTTATCTGTAAGGTTGAAAAGAACGTCTTGACGTACTGCCATATTTACCCGATGAACGGACCCGTTATCAGCGACAGACAATACGCTAACCTACTTGATGCGGTGAAGAGTTTTCTTGAAAAATACCAAACCTACAGCAAGATAGATTCAACCAATCTCACAGCATTGCTTGATAACGTTGACTTAACTCAAAATACAACCACAATAGTAGGCGATACTAAACTTACCGTAACAAACAACATTTTCGGTGGAGAGGAAAAAACTCACTTTAAATGGGCCTACACAGTAAATGGGGCAGACTATACCTTATTACAGGTCGGGTTTCTAAAAGATGGAAGCTTCGAGTCTTTTAGTGATAATAGGGCTGTCTACACAATTGTTGATACATCGGTAAATATTTCAAGAGAACAAGCAATCGAGATAGCACTGGGAAACTTGTCGTCTTACTCTTATGAGATGCCTGACCATAGCTTTGTAAGAGATTTTAACGTAACAACAGCCAAAATTATGGCTGAGCTAGCCATTTCTCGTGCAAACTATGAGCTTAGACCGTACTGGGACATTAGGATGCCTCTAAACCAGACTTATCCAGGCAGTGTACAAGGTATTACAGTTTTCATTTGGGCTAATACTGGAGACATCATCTCATACGGCAACATAGCATTTGGCGGCATCAATTACAATGACAACTCAGACCCCGCCTCAACAATAACTCCAACACCTAGTTTTGCTCCAAGCCCTAGTCAATCCATAATCTTTGTTGATGTAGTTGATTATGGCACTAGTCCGCTTCCCTACCTACTGGGCATAGCTGTGATAGTGATAGCTGCCACTATTGGCGTACTAGTTTACTTTAAGAAGAGGGTAAAATGAAAAAGATAGCTCTGAAAGTAAGTATTGTCTTTGTTTTGATAAGCTCATTAGTTGCTGGAATGCAAGTTGTTAAGGTTACCCAGGCTAATCCCACTTGGGGTGTTTATCCAACTGAGCCGAATCAAGACAAACCTATATTGATTATTGAAAACCCCCAAAACGACTCTATTTGCACTCAAAACGGTATTATTCTCAATTTCACTGTAATAAAGCCTAGTTCATGGAATCAAATTGTAGCTCCTTTTGGGTCACCTGCAGTTGGACGCATAGAGAGTGTGAATGTCAGTCTAAACGGAAAACAAGAGTACCAGGACTTTCTCAATACAAATTATCTGAATGGTGCTGATAACTGGAACAAAAATTACTCAATTTGCATAAGCGGATTACTGTTAGGAACCAATATTATAGAAGTAACTGTGTTTGCAAAGACCTCTTACTTCAACGAAAACAGTACAAATAACATGGTTAGTTTTTATCCCATGAATGTTACAGACACTTTGTACCTGAATTACTCAGAGGCTTCTCCAACTCCTACCCTCAGCTTAATTGAATTACCTTATGGCGGACTTAACCCAAACCCAACTCCCAACTCAACAAACGTTCCGCTTAACACAACAATATCTCTATACTTTACTAGACCGCCTTCAATCTGTGACTTAAACATAACACCCAACGTACCAATTAAGGAGAGAATCTTTGAGAACGATGGGTTTAGCGGAACATACGTTTTTTATTTAGCTGAACAACTTCAGCCTCAAACAACATACACAGTAACAATAACCTATGGACAAGAAACTGCCCCAGAAGGTTTTAAACCAACAACCAACAGAACATGGCTCTTCACAACCGAAATAACACCAATCCTAAGCCCCAGTCCAACACCAGATAATATTCAGGCAGAAGACGCTACACCAACAATAATCATACTTGCCTTAGTGATAGCCATTGTTGCAGTTGCAGCGGTGTTTCTGCGCAAACGCAAGTAAACAATTTTTCCCCTTTTCGGTCTGGATGCCGCTTGTTCCAACCTGCACAACCAAAACAGCAAAAGCAGACCAACCAAAAAACAAATTTCAACCCACTAAACAATTGCTAAGTAGTTGATGTGGCTAAGCAACCATTCATCAACAACAACTAAACAAAAAACAAACAGCAACAAACCATAACAAAAAAGTACCAAAAAGTCCCAATTTACAAGACAACTAAAAAGTTATATTACCGCACAAGCAACAGGTTACATAGTGAGGTTTATGGATATTTCTAAGGTTGCAGGCAAAAACAACAAACACAAAGTCGTTTTGTACGCCCTCAGCACGTGTATGTGGTGCAAAAT
Source organism: Candidatus Bathyarchaeota archaeon (assembly GCA_937873375.1). Taxonomy (GTDB): domain Archaea; phylum Thermoproteota; class Bathyarchaeia; order Bathyarchaeales; family Bathycorpusculaceae; genus JADGNF01. The sequence continues at coordinate 1,037 of CALMWK010000026.1, read as the reverse complement.
GACCAAACAGTTCCTCAAAGACAGCGACGTCGAATACGAATACGTGGACGTAGACCTCTGCACTGAAGAAGACAAAAACAAAATCCGCAAAAACATCCAAGACAAAGGCGCACCCCTCAGCTACCCCACCATAATCGTAGACGACAAAAAAGTCATCACAGGCTTCCGCAAAGACCTCATGAAGGAGGCGCTGGAACTGTGACAACCATAGAAGAAGTCAAGCGCAGAGCCGAAGCCGACGCCAAAACCTTCGGATACTTCCTCAACCCAGACCCAAACTTCCTCCAAGGACTCCTCGAAGGGCTAAAGCAAAACGAAGAACGCTACGGCTACCCCTCATGCCCCTGCAGGCTCGCATCGGGAAACTTTGATTACGACCGAGACATCATGTGCCCCTGCGACTACCGCGACCCCGACGTCGTCGCGTTCGGTGCATGCTACTGTGGACTCTATGTCAGGAAAGACGTTTACGAACACCAAACCGAACTAAATCCTGTGCCTGAACGCAGACCCACAGAAAAACAGATGCGCGCCTACCAAGCCGCAAGCATACCCAAAGAAGCAAAAACAGCAGTGGAGGAAAAAGAAGAATTGGTAGAGGTTACTGTGGGAAAGAAGAAGATGTGGTACTGCAAACAATGCGGATACGTTGTCTTCAGAGACGAACCACCCTACATTTGCCCGATTTGCAAAGCGAAAAAGGAAATGTTCGCAGAGATAAAAACGAAATTGGACTTCTTCGGTTAGCCACTTCGCCCCTTTTTACTTTGAGATGTCGATTTCGATTTTCTTCCACTCTTCCTTTATGCCCTTCAAAGACGTCACAGCACCAACCACTGCTCCACCAAGCATTTTTTCAACAAACTCGTTGAGGGGAATATCTTTACCGTCAACTTTAAGCTTCAAACCCATAGATGTCACCTCGCACAATAGGTTAAAGTCTGCTGGGGGTAAAAGTTTTTTGGGACCCCTGCTTGCATGTAGCTTAAAATACGTGCAAATCCAATGTCACTCAAAAGGCAGCCACCCCAAACAGA
>CALMWK010000025.1 GCA_937873375.1 Candidatus Bathyarchaeota archaeon | reverse complement strand
TGAGACGCTGGTAAGTTTCTTAGAGACTCGTGAACTTACTTCTAGTGGCATGCCTTATTTATGGTATGATTCGGCAACTAGGCAACCCAGGGACCCTGCGGTGGGTAACGCTTGTGATTCTGGAAAATTGTTGGTCGCTCTTCAGAATCTAAAGATTTATCGACCTGAGTTTGCAATCCGCATAAACTCTGTTGTTTATAACCGAACCAACTATGAACCGATGAAACAAGCCGTGTACACACTGAGAAACTCTGTTAACATCTATGACTACTATGTTGCCCGTGGGTTTGCTGGTTTTTGGCCTGAAAATTTCACTTCCGTAGCCGACTCCATAATTGATAGCATTAGTTCAGCGCCAACAGTCACTGATTCGTATGGTACAGTTTTGCCTGTTTCAAAGTTGACGGGTGAAACTTTGTTACACTCCTTTTTTGAGCTTGCCCCTAACGCGAAGCTGACGAATTTGACTCAGAAATTCTATATGGCTCACGAAACACGGTACAATAGCACGGGCAAGTTTGTGGCTTTCAGCGAAGGAAACACTGGTTTGGACGATCCATCGCCAACGTACGTTTACGAGTGGCTGGTGTACCCGACTAGTCAGACAAATGCTCAGACTTGGGTGCTTAAGGGTACTATGCCTGCGGAAGCCGACTTATCAATCCCGCCGATTATTTACTTCAAAGTTGCCGTTGGCTTGTTGGCGATAAACAACACTGGATTCACAAGGAGCATGGTTTCGTATGTTGAGTCTCAGCTTCCTTTCCCAGCGACAGGATATGTGGATGGCATCGATGAAAACGGGCGCAAACTCACAACCACAATCGACAAAACCAACGGGCTGATTATAGGCGCCGCAGAATACGCCCTGAGCCATCTTCCCTTACCGACCCCGACGCCTACCCCAACTCCAACGCCAACACCCACACCTACAGCAGCGCCCACACCAACCCCAACCCCGATAGTGACGCTTACTCCTTCACCTAGCCCCAGTTCCACACCCACCCCTTCCCCCTCAACTAATCCCGCTTCTCCTTCGACAAGTCCTTCCCCGACAGCAGCGCCCAGCCCATCATCCTCTCAAAGTCCTTCCCCGTCTGCTACTGCCTCGCCAAATCCCAGCACTTCTCCATCAGAGCATCCTACTGCATCACCCAGTTTGAGTCCTTCTCTTTCCCCAAGTCTTAGCCCCTCCGAAAGCTCCAATCCAACAAACAATGATGGCGCACTTGGGTCGGTTGAAACTATAGCAATCGTGGTTATCGCAGTTGTGGGCTGTTTGATTTTGGCATCTCTGCTGCTGATTCGCAGGAGAAAGACCCCGTGAAGTTTGCAAAAACCGATAGAGGTTTAGGATCTGTTAAAATCAAAGCAAACTAGCCGTAAACGGGCACTGTTTCTGGTCTTAATCCTGTTATCCACATTTTTCCTCGCAAATCTGCAGGGCTCAAACGCAGTGGTGGCTTCTGCAAGCGGCATTAACCCTCAGGTTGCAGTGGTGCTGCATTACGACACGTATTACCCGTTGGTAAACCTGACTGAAATGCATCTAACCTTTGAGAAGGCGCTCTCTGCGTTAAAGAACAATGGTTTTCCTATGAGTAAGGTTATGGTTGTGACTTGGCGCAATACCCTTGAAAATGTTGAGGAGCGCACTTGGCTTTTGGACACGCTGAGCAGGTACGGTGTTTCAACAGGGAACGAGCAGTTCGGGTTATACGTGTCCTATGAAGATGGCCATAACGCCCGCGTGCTAAGCTATGTTTTGGAAGAAGACTTCTTCGGCGTTTTTGGGCGGTATCCTTACTTCGTGGCGGGTTTCTCTGCGAGCTCAAACACATACACGCATCTTGTAGAGCATGGTGTGAAGCTCTCTTTTTTCAATCTCTGGGAGGAAGGCGAAGACTACAGTTATCGTGGCTTTAGCACAGGCGACAACCTGTCTGATGCAAACTGGGAAGGCTCTCCACATCAACCTTACAAACCCTCAACGCACACTGCCAATGCTCCAGGGTTAACCGTAGACGATGAGTTGGATATTTGGGAGGCACACTGGCTTTTCCGTAACCCCAGTTACGCTTACATGGCTGTGAATTCTAGGAACATGGGGTCGATTCATCCTTTTGACCTTCTGCGCGGCGATGTTGGTGGTACTACAAATTGTAGTGTCCAAGAGGCGTTGCGAAAGTTTAACACAATCCTTGACTTGGTAGACTACAATGCCCAGTATAATCCCATAATGGTGGTTAGTTATCCAGTAGAAGTTTCGTATTTAACCTCGCCTGACGTGTTTAGTGTTTGGCAAAACTCCATCCGAGAATTTACGCAAAGACAGTACAAGTTCGTAGATGCGGTTGAGCTGAGAAACAACCTTGAAAGCCTAAACGCCGAAACTCCACATACTCCAGTGTACGTTTGGTATGACAACATGACCAACTCTGATGTTGTTGTTAAAGGCGAAAACACGCCGTTTGCTATGGTGACCTCGCCGTATGGCAGATTCATTTACGCCCGAAGAGATGCAACAAACGATTCTGGAACCCCACTTGTTTCCATGGTCTCTTACACCACTGCTAGGGCTTACAATGAGTCCTTCCAAAGCATACGAGAACTTACGGGTTCCGCTGACTTCAAAATGAATACTTTCGTGAATGGTGTACCAGTTGAGATGAGGTGGACTGGCGACATCCAAAGCGTGACTGTGATTTCTGGCAAGGCAATAGTTGTCCGCTGGACTTATTTGAAAGAAGATGTGCCCTACGTAACTTTTGATGTGACAACTTACCTTACGCCATATGGGGTGCTGATGGAAAAATCGTTGACTTTCACGCAGAACGTAACTGCGAAGGTTTCCATGGAACAGTACACTACAGTGCAGGAGAACTCGCCCGCAGCTTTAACTGATGGTGACGTGAGGCTGGAAACTGACCGTGGTGACGTCGGCAGGTTCTTCTCTACTAACTCGGAAGTTACGGAGTTGCAGTTTCGTCTTAATAATACCCTACTTTTCGTAGCTAAAGACGGCTACACGTTAGGCGTCACAGTTACTTCGGGGAACCCCAACGTGGTTTATGCAATCGACGAATCTGGGGCGTCGCCGTTTGAAACTCTCAAATTCAACTATATTACACACAACTATAGCAGCGGCGACAAACTGCAATTGTCCTACGCTCTAACGCCCGCTACTGACATAGTAGACGCGCGCAACTTAGCAAATTCTGTCACTGAAATTGCTGAAAGTGTCGATTCACCACTGGTGTCTTTGCATTTTTCTGTTTTCATCATGCCCGCGATTGTTGTTTTTCTTGTGGTTTTGACAGGTGGGTTGCTGTTTAAACTGCGTCGCTTCTCTTCCCCAGAAAAAACCCAGAAAGGTGCTTAACCCATAAAAAATTCGCGTTTTTCCATTTTTGAGAAAAGCCTCGCTTTTCCACTTCTGGCATTCGTAATTCCTGTGTTGCTTAGGGCGGTTCCTGAAGTTTTGATGGGACCATACGTGGTTGGCTTTGACACTATGGCGCATTATGTTCCAACGAGCATGCTTTGGCTCAGCGGCGGCGTAGACCTGTGGCGATACATCGCAACCGCACCGCTGTTTTACACTTTGATTGTTTCGCTTGTCTCAGGTGGCGCACCGTTGATTTTGGTGCTAAAGGTGATTCCGCCGCTGCTTCACGGGCTCTTGGGCTTATCCATCTACGGTTACGCTAAACGCGGCTTGGGCTGGTCACCCCGAAAAAGCGTTTTCACTGCTTTGTTGGGAACGTTGTATTTTGTGGCTTTGAGGATTTCGTGGGATTTGCTGCGAAACGAGCTTGCTTTGATTTTCTTTTTCGTTGTTCTAACGTTGCTTGCCAAAGGGGAGTCTGGCAAATACACGTGGAAACGTTGCCTTATGGCTTCTTTGGCTATGTTGGCGGTGGTTTTGTCACATCAGCTTGTCGCCGTAATCATGTTTGGTGTCATTGTATTCACAGTAATCTGCACGTTCGTGAAGAAAGAGCGTGTTAAAGCCGCAACTTTATTCGCGGTTACCTTGCCCGCCGTGCTACTTTTCTTTGCTAGCGTTTACTTGAGTCCTGCTGTGTCTGAGTTTCGTTTGATTTTTGGTTTTCCCGCAACTAATGATGGATGGCTCCAGCTATTCGGCTTCGCTTCATATCCTGAGTTGTTGATGGGTGAGGCAGGGTTTTTCTTGTATTGTTTCTTGCCCCTGTTGGCGCTGGTAGTATTGAGTGTTAAGCGTTTTGGGAATTTCCAAATGCGCGCATGGATTCTGCTAATCTTTGTTGCTTCTTTGATTCCGATGGCGAGCCCAAGTAATCTGCGCTGGATAATGCTGCTTGTTTATCCGTTCGCGTTTTACGTGTCCGAAACCCTTAGCATGATCAGAGCGGTTAAGTGGAAACGTTTCGGGATTACTCTGCGCCGAGTTGCTATAGTCTATCTTGTGCTGTCAACGGCTTTTTTGAGTTTGGGTTTTATGTTGCAGACGCCCGAAGACCCCTCAGCGTACTTTGACGCGGGAAAGTACAACGCCTACATCTATCAGGTTCCTTCTTCGATGCTGCAGAACACCGTATCCATAGCCGACTGTAAAGACACTGTCAACGCCTTGAACTGGTATAAGGACAACATCGGTGGGGATGCGGTTTTGTTAAGTCACAGGGCATTTTACGGTTGGGCACTTTCAGCGCTGAATGAGAACCAGGTTGTACTGTACGAGTACGATAACCCTGTGCAGGCAGCGGCAACCGTTTCTCTGCAGGGAAATGGCGCGGTTTATTTGGTTTGGTGGGTTAATGGGCAAGGATGGTACGGGCAACCCTCAGTTTCCTCCTCTTTTGAGCAAGTTTATCAGAGTGGAAAAATTGCTATTTATGAATATGTGCCAAGTGGGGTGTGAATTGGCTTCTCAATATGGACTGTGGGTTTTAGGTGTTAAAGGTTTATTTTGAAGTGCTGAGTTGTATTGGATGAGAAGTTTATGCAAGTAAGTGATAGTCTGGAGCTGTCGGCGGTTGTTCGTAGAGAGGGTCGATTCTATGTGGCTCTGTGCCCTGAGTTTGATGTGGCGAGTCAGGGTAAAACTGTTGAAGAGGCTTTGAAGAATCTTAAGGAAGCGCTTGAGCTGTATCTGGAAGATGAGGATGTTGAGAAGCCCTCTGAAGTTGAGGTTCCGATTGTAACTATCGTTAAGGTGGATGTACGTGGCTCTGCCCGTGGTCTCCGGTCGAAGAGTGATTAAGGCTCTAGTCAAGGCGGGTTTTAGCGTCGAGGGAAGAAAAGGGAGTCATGTGAAGCTGAAAAAGGTCGATGATAAGGTTTTTGTTGTTATCGTTCCTGACCATGCAGAGTTGGCGAGAGGAACTTTAAACTCTATACTTAGGCAGGCAAACATTGCAAGGGAAGATTTTTTCAAGTTGCTTTGAGTTTGAGTGTGTTGAGTTCGCTGTTTTTCCAAGAGTTTATAGAAGCGGCAAAACTGTCATTTATGAATATGTGCTGAGTGGGTGTGAGTTGGGTGTGCCTGTTGTTTATGCCTTTAGAGTTTGCGTGGGTTTGGTGTCCAACGGGCATCTTTAAGCCTCAAATCTTATAAGCTTGTATTACATGCTGTAATACATGGGGGTCGACGATGAGCGTCATCACTATCAGAGTCCCACGAAAAGTTAAGGAAAAACTGAAAAAATATAACGTTAACGTAAGCGAAACAGTAAGAAAAGTTCTCGATGAACGCATAGAAGAATTAGAGCGAAAAGACTTAGAAGAAAAACTAGAACAGGTCAAAGAACGCTTGGGCGACAAAATGAATCCTGAAGTATTAGCCAAACTCGTTCGCGAGGACAGGGAAACGCATTGAAATTTCTCCTCGACGCGTCTGTGCTTCTCCCGCTTGTGACGCGAAGTGGGAAAAAGTTAATTGCTGAAGCCGCAACCGCAGAATTAATCACCACGGACCTTGCAGTTTACGAAGTCTGCAATGGTCTTTGGAAACTCGCCACACTACTAAAGACAATAACTATGGAAGACGCCGCGGATATCGCCGCCATACTCAATGAACTGACCGCCAAAAACTTGATCCAAACAGTTAGCTTCGATAGCATAGACTTTACCACCACACTTGACATAGCACAAAAAAACCAACTCACATTCTATGATGCCTCATACATTGTAGTTGCCCAAAACGTCAAGGCTATCTTGGCGACGGAAGACCAAAAACTGCTCAAAGCAGCAAGCAAATCCGTGAAAACACTGTCCTTTGCACAGCTTCAAAGTGAACTTGCAAAATTTTAATTCACCAAAAAACAACATGGGATTTTTCCGATTGATGTGACGCAAAGATGAATAACCTCAGTTTGCTGCCGTTTCGTCGATTTGTGTCTGAAAACAAACTAGCCACCATATTGGCAGTCGGGATTATTGCAAGAGTTATTCTGATGCCTATTTCTGCTCATCCCTTTGACGTGTACTGCTGGTACAGCACATGTACGGACATTATTCAGCATGGTCCTTTGAATGTGCAGTTTTTCCCTCCCCTATTTGGGCATTACATGATGATTCCAGTAGCCTACATTTACAATTGGCTCGCAGGTATCTTCTCCAGCGGCGCTATCCCCATGGCTTCACTTGCGCCAGAATTGAACTTTTACCCCTCCTACAATGTACAGTTTGTTCCGGGTTTGCTCTTCAACTCAGTGGTAAAATTTCCATTCTTAATCTCAGATATTCTGGTTACCGTTCTTCTCTACAAAACCGTTGCAGAGCTAACTAAGAATAGGGGACTTGCCGAGAAAGCTGCACTTTTCTGGTTCTTGAACCCGTTTGTGATTTGGATTTCGGCTGGTTGGGGAATGTGGGATACATTGCCTGCGCTGTTTTCTTTGGCTGCTTTCTTCTTCCTTTTGAAAAAGAGGTTTGCGGTTTCTGCGGTTTGCCTCAGTTTAGGTGTGGCTTGTAAGTTGTATCCTGCCCTGTTTTTGGTGCCCATTGCCTTTTACTTGCTGAAGGTAAGTCCTGTTGGTGAACGGTTAAGGTCTGGTGTTAAGTTTTTTGGGGTGTTTGGTGTTTCTTGTTTTGTGCTTTTTCTGCCCTACCTTGGCTCGGTAGCCAATTCTATTGTCAGCTTTTTTGTAGCCTCTCCTGCGATTGCTGCTTCTGCCGTGACTAATCCTGTGGTGGAACCGCTGGGTTTTGGCTTAACGTACTGGTCACTTTACCTATTAAATCGCCTAATCAACATCCCAGTTAGCGCCGGGTTTGTTTCTGCTATGCATGTTTTGTCTGCGGTGATGTCTTGTGTTTTTGTGGGGTTGGTTTACTGGAAAACCCGCAAGATGAGTTTTCAAAAGCCTGGTTTTGATTTGGCGGCGGCTATGCTTTTTTGTGTGCTTGCCCTGTTTTTGTCGCAGAGAATTGTTTGTGAGCAGTGGTTTGTTTGGGCGTTGCCTTTCATGATTATCTTGTTTGTGGGCGGTCGCGTTCGGAGCGTGTTTTATTGGGGTGCTTCGTTTGTGGCGTTGCTTTACAGTGTTTTGAATTGTCCGTTACCGTTTTTCTTTTTGCCTTTAGCGCCGTGGCTAGGCGATAATTTGCTGTGGCTGGTGTATACTTTGTGGACTGTTGAGCCTGTGCGAATTGTTGTTTTGGCTTTGCTGGGTTGTTTGTTCTCGTTACTGCTGGTGATTATGTTGTTGAAGTTTGGAGCTGGTAAAAAGGTTAAGCGGTGATGGTATGGGTTGTTATGTTGGGGTTGTTTGTATGGGGTCAATGACTTCTATTTTTAGTTTGTCTGATAGGCGCTTGAAGATGTTGTCATGAGAGAAGATTTTCTTTATGTTTCGAGTTTTCATCGTGGCTATTACTGTTGCGTCTCTTCCTCCAAGGCCATGAGTGTAGGCGTGTTCTGTGAGGTTTTCGAGGGTTTGGGTCATTATTTGGCGGTTGAAATCTGTAATGTTCATGTTTTTTAGGTTGACAAAATTATCTATTTTTTTGCGTGCAGTTTTTTCTGTAAAGTGTCGGACGATGTAGTGGGCTACTTCTAAGACTATGATGGTGTTGCATGCGATTTCTTCGGATTTGATTATTTCGCGCATGGGTTGCAGTATTTGGTTGTGTTCGGGGAGGCGTTGGTCAAAGTAGTAGCACCATATGTTGGAGTCTACGAATATCATTTTTGGGTCACTTTTGTTTTTCTGCGGGTTCCCACATTTTCTTGAGCTTTAGCGGATCGATTTTTGGAGTTCCTTCTTTGATGCAGCCCTCCATTTCTTGGATGAATTCCTCAGGTGAAACGGGGGGCATGATGATTATGTTTTGTTTCTCGATTTTCAGTCGAGCTTTTCCTCCGGCTTGTAGGCCTGCTTTGTCGCGGGCTTCTTTTGGTATTAGGACTCTTCCTTTGTGGTCTATACTTACTTCTTGTGTTGTCATTTTTCCCACCAATAATATTCCCACTGTGGGAAATTTAAGGTTAGCGGGTGTAGTTATGCGTTTTTTGGTGGAGAACTTTGTTTTCCTTTGAATTCTTAGGCTTTAACGGCGGCTTCTTCTGTTGTTTGCTGTTTCTCCGTTTGGTTTTTGTCTATTTTTAAAGATTTTTGTTTATTGGTCTCTGAGTTGTTCTGATAGTAGTCGTGGGGCGTTCACAAATTTTTAAATACATTAATATAGCATATCATGCGAAAAGATTAAGTGGACAGGATTAGGAGAACTTGTTTAGTGTTTGATACCGCAGCTAAAGATAACGCTTTTCGTTTCCTTGACAAAAAACAATTGGTAAAGCTGAAAACTAAAGCCATGCGTTGTGGCGTGTGGTTCAGAGCATTGCAGCGCATAGACAGGGTGCTTATTGATTTAACGATAAAGGTTGCAGATACAGTTCGCAGTGCAAAGCTGGCAAAAAGCATACTTACGCTCGCAAGGAGGCTGGAAAGTGTTATGGAGAGCGGTTTGTCCCGAGCTGTGAGGACGGTTGGTTTGGCTCTTGCTCAGAGTCTCAGTTTGGTTGCGCAGAAGTTGGGTAATGTTTCTGCTAAGAGCTGGGCGTTTGACCGTGCGTTTGCAGTTTACTTGGCTGTGATGCATCTGAACAATTCTAAGGCATTTAAAACGTGATGTGTGTTTAGCCTAAATGCAGTCATTGATGTTGAGAGCCGTTTCTGATTCTGAAGTGAATAGCAAATGTTAAATTCCCCGTTTGCAGCATTAAAAAGTAGCCTGTAGCGTGTTTTGAAGCATGACTCAAAGTTACTCTAAAGAAGTTTCTGCCCGCGTTAAAGGATACGTTAGAGAGAACTGGGGCGCACCCTTCATCGTAGCGTTCATGGTGCTTTTGATGGTTGCGGCTGCTTCTTTGTCGCTGAGTTTATCTTCTTTTGCTGATGACGTAGCTGTTTATGGGTATTACGCGTTGGTTGCTGGTGTGGTTCTCCAGCTTGCTTGCTTTGTAAAGTACCGTGGAAAAAACAGTGATGAGGCGGCTGTTTGATGGGTCAGGTTGAGTTGTCCTTTGTAGTTCCCGCCTACAACGAAGAGAACTTTATTGAAAATACGCTGGAGGCTTTAGATAACGTTGTAAAAGACAAATTGGTGCCGTACGAAATTGTTGTTGTGGACGATGGCAGCAAAGACCAAACCTTGGCAAAGGCGATGAAGTACGCAAAGCGCAATGGGCACGTGAAAGTAGTTGGCTACGTTAAGAACATGGGCAAGGGAAATGCGGTGCGCGAAGGTTTCATGCAGGCAACTGGAGAGATAGTTGTTTTCGCGGACAGCGACTTGGAGATTGACCTGAGCACCATTTCACGGTATATAGCTGCTCTGCAGTATGGCGATATTGTGATTGCTTCTAAATGGCATCCAGATTCCCAAGTTGAGGTGCCTCTGTCCCGCAAGATTATGAGCCACAGCTTCAACACCATAGTGAGGCTTCTTACTGGTGCTCCACTCAGGGACACTCAATCTGGACTAAAAGCAATGAAGAAAAGCGCCTTCACAAAGATTTTTCCAAGACTGGCTGTAAAACGCTATGCGTTTGACGTTGAATTGCTTGCTGTTGCGCATCTCTATGGTTTGAAAGTTGTGGAGATGCCTGTCAAAATAAAGCTGGGCGCTTCTTTTAGGCTAAGCGACATCGGGAAAATGTTTTTTGACCTGCTTGGGATAACGTACAGGCTTAGGGTGATTCATTGGTATCAACGTCCGATTCCCATTAAAAACGGGCTCCAGCACTTTGCTTCAATTATTTTTCGTGAAACTTGAATGAAAAATTTTAAGATACTTTGTTTTAATTGGTGTTGCTGGCTTAATCCAGCAAATGGGGTTGCCCAAGTATTCACCTTGGACGTTGCTAAAGTTGGGCTGCGCATGAGTTTACTTTATTTACTTCGTTCTTGATTCACTGATTATTGAGGCCTAAAAAGGAGTCTGGCATTTTATGAACATTGCGTTGTTGGTTGAAGTTCCTTTTCCTCCTATTTCTCGTGCTAATTTGAGACTTTATAGACTTGGTTTGGTTCTTGATAGGCGTGGTCATGAGGTGTATATGCTTTCTCCAAGTTTTTATCCACATAGACAGGTCGAAGACTCTGTCTCAGGCATTCATGCGGTTCAATACCTTGGGTTTGCAGCTTTTATTTACTCCACTTTCATACGATTGCCCATTGTTGTTGTGCATTTGATAAATTCCTTGGTTGCTATAATTAAGTTAAATAAGAAAGTGAATTTGCAGGTTATACAGGCGTGGCATCCTCTGGCTAGTTTGACTGCAGTAGTGGCTGGAAAACTTACTGGAGCAAAAGTTTTTCTTGATTGGACTGACTTTTACTCTGATATAGTACGGTATGAGTCCTCTTTAATAGTGCCCATAGCTCAAGCAATAGAGCATATAATCATGAATAATTGCGATGGAATTTTTACTGTAACAAACGAGATGAGAAAGGCGTTAATCAAAGTTGGGGCTTCCAGCGGTAAAGTGTTTGTAATTCCTGATGGTGTAGATAGTGCGATGTTTAATTCTACGATAGATAGTCAAATGATTCGAAAGCGTTTTTGTCTTAATGATTCTCCAACTGTGATTTTTCATGGTGACGTCAAACCTATTGATGGGGTGGACGTGTTGATTAAGGCTTTTGCATTGGTTCTGAAGAGTTTGCCAAGTGCTAAACTCTTTGTAGTTGGGGGCGGGAGAAAGTATTTCAGTGAAGTAAAGCAGTTAGTTAAGGAACTTGGGATTGAGCGCTCTGTAATATTTACTGGGTGGGTTTCTCATAAAGCTGTTCCAGAATATATTGCCCTCGCTGATGTTGGTGCGATGCCTTTGAGGTCAACGCTTGAGACTAATTGCTATCTTTCTTTCAAGTTGTTTGAGTACTGGGCAATGGGAAAGCCAGTTGTGGTTTCGAGGGTGAAAGCAATTTCTAATGTAGTTCAAGATGGTGTTAACAGTTCTCTTGTAGACCCGGGTGATGTAGCTGGCTTCGCAGAAGCTTTGTTAAAGATTCTTAGTAATCGAGATAAGGCTAAGCTAATGGGTGAAAAAGCAAGGTTAATGGTTGAGACTTTTTACGATTGGGATAAGATAATGGCGCGTGAGGCGGAATCTGTTGAATATTTGTATAGTTCATAGGTATCCTCCTTCTTTACTTAAAACTTCTGATATGTCCTTTCCGACACTTGTGAACAAGTTAATTGAACGTGGTCATAAGGTTTATTTCCTTGGGTTTAAGGAAAACGGTAAACTTTCTCTCTTGGAAAATGTCTCTTATGAACCAATTAATTTGACATTTAACAGGGTCAAAAAATTTGATAGAAATTTTAAGAGTGTTCTATTCGTTTTTATGGTTCCTTTTCTATCTTTCAGACTTGCCTTTAGAGAAAAAATAGATCTTTTCTATTGTCATGATTCTTTACCTGGATATGGGTTTCTCATCAAAATGGCCGTAAACTGTCGAACTCGCGTAGTAGTCAGATTAGGCGATTTGATGACCGGTTATTTATTTGATGAAAAAAATAAAATTGGGAATTTGCTGTTTAAAATAATCTCCTCTGTTGAAAGAGCAATGCTGAAAAGAGTTGATGGCCTTGTTAGTATTAGCAGCACATTTAGGGATTTTTTAATTGCCCAGGGGTTGCCTGAAGATAAAATAAGTGTTGTCGAAGAAAGCGTAGATATAACAAAGTTTTCCTCATGTAAATTCGGAGAGCGCCTAAAGCAATACTACGGTATCAATAAGGGGCCCCTTATAGCGGTCCATGGTATAGTAGTTCCATGGAAGGGTATTGAAACACTGTTGAAGGCAGTTCCATTAGTTTTAAACCATGTGCCTGATGCTCAATTCATTATAGTTGGAGATGGGCCTTCACTAGGCGGCTTGAAGGATTTGGTTAAAGAACTTCAAATAACCGATCACGTAATTTTTACGGGCTGGATTACATATCAGAGAATTCCCGATTACTTGGGTATTTGTGACGTGGGCGTCGTTATGAGGCGTGGGGGTTTAGCTAATAATTTTGTTTTAACAACAGCCCTTCTTCAACTTTGGGCTTGCGGCAAACCTGTGGTGGCTCCTAATTTAGGCGCTATCTCACAAGTAATAATGCATGGGAAAAACGGTTTATTATTTAGGCCTGACGATCCAGAAGACTTAGCTACAAAAATAGTGCATTTGATTATGAATCCGAACATGGCGAAGAAATTTGGGGAAGAAGGCATTATGCTTGCAAGTAAGAAATTTGATTGCAGAGTAATCGGAAATAAATTTGCTACTACAATAGAAAGCTATGCTAAAAAAGAATTACACGGCAAATAATCAGCGATTGTATGGGAATTATTGCAAAAAGAGGGCGAAATATGCTAACACTTTTTCTGGCAGGAAATTATTTGAAGTTTTCACTTAACTTTCGGGTATTAAAAGCTATTAACAATGTTGTCAATATCTTTCATCCAAAAGTTAGCATAATTGCTTCTCTAATTACGCGACATATGCGAGTTGATGAGTTCAAATGACCATCTCTAAAGAAAGTCCTCGGCCTTTAGTTTCAATTGTAATTCCAACCTACAATAGATGTGGCGACTTGAAGCGGTGTCTTGATTCCCTCCTCAGTCAAACTTTAGATGACTTCGAAATAACCGTTATCGACAACGGGTCAACCGATGGCACACCTGACCTGCTTAAAAAATATCCAATAAAGGTCATAAGAGATTCCAAGAAAAACCTGCCTTACTTATTCAACATAGGATGGCGAACTGCTTCAGCAGATATTGTTGCGTATATCAATGATGATGCAGAGGCAGTCCCAGATTGGTTGGAAAATATCCTTAAAACCTTTGATGAATTTAAAGACGCTGAATTTGTGGGTGGTCCCACAATATCTACACGTAAACAAGAAATATTAGCGACGTATGAGATGTCTCAACGCTCTATGCTGAGAGTTTTTGCCCACGTATATAATGTAGTTGTACATGAAGGAAGACTTTTAGACATAGGTGTACTCTCTTATGAGAGCGGGGCATATAGTATTGGTGCCTCTCTGCACATGAGCACCAAATTGGGACACTCATTTTATGTTGACAACTTGAGCTTAACCGGGATGGCGGTCAAGAAAAAGCTATTCTATGGTATAGGTGGTTTTGATGAGAATTTTCAGTTCAGCCAACTGGACGGCGATCTTATCATCAGAGCTAGAAAAGCTGGATACCGATTGGTTTTCAATCCGAAGGCAATAGTTTATCACCACATTAGTCCTGTAGGGTCAACAAGAGTTCCATTTTATCTGGGTAGAGATTTTGGGTATTTCTATATGAAGAATATACGACCCAAAAGCGTATCCGGCTGTTTGCGTTTTGCCTTAAACATATTCTTTCTTAACTCATACTGGCTTTATAGAGCGTTTCAATTGAGAAGTGTCAAGCCTCTAAAAGGTGTCCTCGCCTTCATTTTCGGTGTCATTGAGTATCTGAATAAAAGCGCGTACAAACACCCTCCAAAATCCAAAAGAAACTAAATCTTCAAATATAGCCCGAACGTATCTTGGGGTTGTGTTATCGCTTCATGACAATTGATGTTAGCAAAGAATGTTGCTTAGTAAATCCTTTTTCGACTAAGTGCACGGAAAAGCTTCTGGTGAACTTTGAAGATTTTAGTCACAAATCTTTACGTTAGGAGTTTAAAAAATTGCTTGTGTTACACGCTTTTAGGGTTGAACAAATCAGTTGTTGTAACCATTTTCTGTTTTCCAACAAATTATCGGTGATAGGTATTCGCCTCTTTCTTCTTATCAATAAACGCTCTTTAAGTCTAGAAGCAAAAAATGTGTGAATGTAATGGATAAAACCGATACAAAATATTTTATTTTATTTGTATCTTCGTTAGTTGTGCTGTTTGTTTTTGCCTATAGAAATCTTCTGTTTACTGGAATGTTTGCGTATCATGACCTTTGCCCAGTTTATCCGCACGCTAGCAACGCTTTTGAGTTGTTTTTCTCGGCATGGAGTCCCGGATCTATGGGGAGTATTCAGGTTGAACCCCCCCTTACTTTATTCTTCGGGGGTTTGCTTCAGATCACGGGTGACAACGCTTCACTGGTTCAGAAAATATACTGGCTTCCTCTACTGCCTATCGCCGCAATAACGATGTACCTTTTTCTTGGACGTTTCGTAAAATCTAAGATAGCTCTATTCATAGCATCTTTCTTATACGCCGTTAACCGGGCGACCATCGGGAGCTTTTATGTTGGTAACACGAGCTTATTGGTCAGTTTAGCAGCTCTCCCCTTGATGCTTTATTTTGCATTTAACATTCTTGAAAAAGAAAATCTAAAACAGAGGCTACAAAGCATGTTTCTATTGGTTTTTGCCCTTTCAATACCACTTTGTATAGGCGACAACGGGTTTTTTTTCCTACTCATACCTATGGCTGTGTTCTTTTTCTTTCACCTTTTTCGGAAATCTCCAAAATACATTCTTATAACAGTCGGACTTTTCTCAACGGCAGTTGTTCTCTCCGCGTTTCTATCCTTACAGATAACACCTTGGAATCTGAATAATCTGGGTATCGTTACAAGTGGAAAAGGGTATGTTTATGAAAACCTTGATTTATTCACTGATGGCCTAACTTATATGTATGTCACTATCCCGGCCAATATGGTTAATATACTTAGGATACGGTGGGAAGAACTTGTACGGATTGCACCTTATGTTGGAGATCCATATTCTGGGGTTCTCGGCTTTATTTTTCCCTTACTTGCCTTTCCATGTACTCTTCTAGCTCGGAGCAGAAATATTAAGAGGTACGCTATCGGTTTTTCGATTGCGGCTCTCTTTTCTATACTTTTCATCTGGTTAACCCATCTTGGGCTAACGATAGACCTGTTTCGAATGTTCCCAGCGCTTTTAATGCTTCGGTATCCCAGCGTTCCAATGTACGCGGTTATTTTGGCATATTGCCCAATGATAGCTATAACGATCGATGGGTTTTTGCATAGATTATCTGCGATCGATGGGTTTTTGCATAGAATGCATAGAGGTCTGTTTTATCGCCGATGCAGACCAAGTTCATTTCTGTCTTTCTTGCTGCTTTTAGTGTTAGTGTTAAGCATTGCGGCGTATGACAAACCGTTCTTAACCGGAGATATGGCCCTCTCACAGATCTATCCTAACAATTCTTATTTACCCAGCCCGGTATATCAAGACGTTAACAATTGGATAAACGATCGTGTACAGCAAGAAGGATTTTTCCGTGTTCTTTGGTTACCTTATAATTATAATGACATTGCCATTTTACTTAGGTTGAATCCCAACCTCTTTAATTCTGCCCTTCAAGGAGAACGTTACAGCTTTCCGAGCATTCCTTATACCAAATCCACTGTTGTGTCCCTCCTTAATGGGACTAATAACATTGGAATTCCTCTAGCTCTCGCTAATGTGAAATACGTCGTTGTGAATTTGAAGTCACTTCAAACTGGGTCGATCACTGAATATGGCGGTGAGATTAGAGGGGATCCAAAAAACTTCATCACGCTTCTAAACAAGCAAGAAGATTTAACGTTGATTACCAACGAAACAGATTTCTTGGTCTACCAAAACAATCAATTCGTTCCACATATCGCGGTTTATAACCGAGCTTTCT
>CALMWK010000024.1 GCA_937873375.1 Candidatus Bathyarchaeota archaeon | reverse complement strand
CAGAAGAGTTCAGCCTAAAAGAGGCGGCAGGCGGTATAGCCGCAGAAAGCAGCGTAGGCACATGGACAGAACTAACCACAATCAAACCCTACGTGGAACAACTGGCTGCACGCGTTTTCAGCTTGGAAGGCAACACCGCAAAAATAGCCTACCCCATAGAGCTGTTTGAGCTGGGCAACATGCCGAACATTCTGAGTAGCGTCGCGGGAAACGTATTTGGACTCAAAGCCCTCCTAAACCTACGACTTAACGACATAGCCTTCCCCGAAGAAATCGTCAAAAGTTTCAAGGGTCCAAAATACGGCATTTCAGGCATCCGCAAACTCCTCCAAGTCCCAGAACGTCCACTGGTCGGAACCATAATCAAACCGAAGCTGGGACTAAAAACTGCAGACCATGCGCAAGTAGCTTACGAGGCGTGGGCTGGCGGCTGCGACGTAGTCAAAGACGACGAGAACCTGAGCAGCCAAGAGTTCAACCCGTTTGAAGACCGCATCGTGGAAACCTTAGAAGCCAGAGACCAAGCCGAAGCCGAAACTGGCGAGAGGAAAGTTTACATGGCAAACGTCACCGCTGAAACGGACACCATGCTCAAACGCGCTGAGTTTGTGCAGGACCAAGGCGGCGAATACGCCATGGTTGACATCTTAACCTGTGGTTGGTCCGCGCTGCAGACGCTTCGAGACCAAGGCTTCAAACTGGTGCTTCACGCTCACAGGGCAGGACACGCAGCGTTCACCAAAAACCTCAAACACGGCATCGCCATGCGCGTCATAGCCGAAGTAGCCCGAGTCATAGGCGTCGACCAACTCCACGTCGGCACGGTTGTCGGGAAAATGTCCGAAACCAAAGCCGAAGTCTTAGAGAACATTGACGCCCTAAAAATGGACATGCATGGACTCAACAGGGTTATGCCTGTGGCTTCAGGCGGACTGCACCCAAGACTGGTTCCAGCGTTGATTGAGACTTTTGGGAAAGATGTGGTTATTCAAGCGGGCGGAGGCATCCACGGACACACTGACGGCACAATTGCGGGGGCGAAAGCCATGCGCCAAGCGGTTGATGCAGTTCTCCAAGGAAAAAGCTTAGAAGAGTATGCCCAGACGCACAAAGAATTGCAGATAGCACTGGACTTGTGGAAAGCATAAAAACGGGGTTAGTGGAAGACCCACGGGTAAACCCTATGCACAACTTCTGCCACTGACTGCGGCGAAACAATGCCTTCTTCACAGATTATGCCGTGGATGAGGTCGCGGGGCGTCACGTCAAACGCAGGGTTCCGCACATTCAACTCCGCTGGGGCTTCCTTCCAGACTTCGTTTCGGCTGCGCTCCTCAATCTTCTCGTACTCCCCATGCAACGTGGCGGGGTCAAACTTGAGCAGCTCCGAAACAATGTAGAAGGGTTTGCGGGCTTCACGCGCCAACACCGCAAGGGTGCCCGTGCCAATTTTGTTAACAACGTTGCCTTCCGAAGTTATCGCGTCAGCACCCACCACGATAAGGTCAACGTCGTGCATGAATGAGCGCGCTGCTGAATCAACCATGAACGTAGTCTTCACCCCCAACGAAAGCATCTCTTTCGCAGTTATCCTTCCTTGGAAAGCGGGTCGAGTTTCGGTGCAGATGACCTCAAATTTTCTGCCCTGCTTGAGCGCTTTGCTTAGCATGTAAGTGACGGTTGATGAGTGGCAGTGTGTAAGAATCACGGAGCCGTCGCGGATTCGTTTGGAGCCGATTTCGGCTATGCGTTCTTTTGAGGCGTCGAGGCTTTTTTGGAACTTCTGTGAACTGGAAGAAATCACGCGGGCTAATTCGCCGACGCTTCGCTCGTCGCTGTCCTCGACTTGGCTGATGACCCACCGCACAGCGTTCCTCATGAGCGGCTCTGTTTCTCTTGAGGCAAAAAGCAGGGTTTTGGCGTCGGAAAGTTCCTTCATGAAGTCTGCTCGTTTCTTGGCTTTGGTTTCTTTAGCGAGAACTTCGAGGGCTTTTATGGCGGCTATGGCGACGTTTCGTGCACCTTGCACTTCTAGCCGTCGAATTCGTTCTGCGGTAACGTGTACTGGTTCAGTCATGGTATTCACGCTTTAGGAACGGAGTTTGCTTAGGTGCAAGTATTATATGGAGAGACATATAAGGCGATTGAAACAAGTTGCTAATGGACGTGCCCTGAAAATGTTGCCTGACATTGAAAGCGTCAACAGCATCCTCAAACCCATCATCGGTCCATGGTACGAGTCGCTGGAGAACCCACAAAAAGCCCAAGAATATGTGCTTTATGAGTTGCTGAAAAAATATGGCAACACCGACTACGGAAACAATCACAAGGCACTCCAAACTTCAGGAATTCAAGATTACCAAAACAACTTTCCAATAATAGACTACCAAGGACTGCTACCCTATTTTGCACAGGTAAAAGAAGGCAACTACAAAGCAATCCTGCCTGAACAGCCAGACTGCTGGGTCATGACCCGAGGCTCAACAGGAAAATCCAAAGTTCTCCCAGCCACACCCACCCACCTCAAACAGATTTTCACCTGCGGCGCCAGAGCACTGGTACACTACGCGTTGCGCAAGCAGAACTTTGACGTTTTCACAGGCAACATCCTGAACCTGAATTTTCCCAGCAGCGTCCACGTCATGAGCAAGGACGGAAAAGAAGAAACTTACGGGTACAGTTCAGGCACCTACGCGAGACTTAACCCCATGTTCGACAGAGTCAGCCTCATACCCAGACAAGAAGACATTGACGTGCTGGGTTGTGGAATCGGCAGATCTGACTGGGAAAAACGGTTTGAACTGGCTTACCAGCAGGCATTGGACAAGAACGTGACGGCAACCATGGGTGTGACGCCTGTAGTTTTAGCCTTCGCCCGATACGTACAGCGCAAACACGGCAAAAAACCCGCGGACCTGTGGAAGGTCCAAGCGCTGTTCTGCACAAGCGTGCGCAAAATCCAATTCAAATACGCACCCGTTCTGCGCAAGTACTTTGGGCAGGTGCCAGTGGTTGAGATGTACACCGCAACCGAAGGCGTATTCGCCCAGCAATACGATGACTTACCCTACATAACGCCCAACTACGACGCGTACCTCTTCGAAGTTGCAACGGGAAAAGGGGTTAAAATGCTGCATGAACTTAAACGCGGCGAATGGGGGCGCCTCATAATCTCTTCATGCATGTTCCCACGCTACGACATCGGCGACATGGTAGAAGCTGCTGGAAAAAACTACTTCAGCATATTCGGAAGAAGAAACACCCTGACGCTGCTGGAACACCGACTGCACAGACTATTCTTAGGCTGGCTCCTCTAAGAAGGCGGAGGATGGCGCTTGCGAGCATTCATCGCAAAGTAGGCACCAGCAACTATGATAACAACGCCAATCACCAACAGAAATAACGCCCAGCCCATTGTCGTGTTCATCCAGCGAAACTGCAGGTTGATGAAGTACATGGCGCCTATGAATATCAGAATCAAACCGCCGATTAACCAGCCGATGAAGCCGAACTCGCCTTTCTCATGTTTCTCACCTTTTTCAGGCTCGTTTTTCTCCTGCTTTTCGCCTTTCTCATGTTTTTCCTGTTTCTCAGCTTTCTCGTTTCGCTGATAGGGGGGAGAGGACGGAGCAGGAGCAGCTGTTCCCACTTTCAAGGATGCGCCGCACCGCGGGCAGAAAGTCATCGTTTCTTCAACTTTGTTGCCACATTTTGGACAGTACGACATAAACTTTCACCTAAACCTGCATTTCACTATGAAAGAATTACTATTTAAAACATGCACTCACAGCCCAGAGAAAAAAGAGTTATATGCTGTACCCTCCGAATAGAAATATGAGCAGGAAGGGAAACGTGTTGAACCAAAAAAATAACGTATCTATGCATCATCACAAAGGACACGAAGATTACTTAATCACCGCCATCGCCGTCGGCAGCACCTTAATACTAATCGGAACAGTTTTTGCAATCAACGCCAATCTGTTCGATGAAATTGGAGCTTTCTTCCGAAACTTAACACCTGTTTCATATCCTCTGGGCAGCGCCGCCTCAACCATAAGTCTGCCCGCGCCTGCAAACCCCGCCGGTCATGCAGTATTTTACACGGCTCTGATGCAGTTCGCTTTAGGCATAGGCATCCTGCAGATAGTAATCTTAGCTTTGAGGCTGCGTATGAAGTCGACAACGCGCAGAATCGCGGAAACCGTGGGCAACTTGGTTTTCTGGGTTGGCGCCGCCGTGTTAGTTAACTCAGTTCTGGCGGTTGGAACAATTGACAGCTGGTTCCAGTTCTGGGGCGCGTTTATAATCGTTGTAGGCGTGTCGCTGGTAGCCCGAGCAATAGTTTACTTAGCCAAAAAATAAAAGCTGTCCCTCTATCTTTTTTCCCGAAAAAGCAAAGGGTAGAGGTTACTCTGTTTTAAACTTCCACCAAAGCCTAAGAACCTGTTTGCCCATGCTGAAGCTGTCCTTGGTCAGGTTCACTTTGGTTTTGCGTCCACTCTTCCACTCCACAGGGATTTCTTTTATCTTGTAGCCCTTACGGGCGGCTCGCACAAAAATTTCTGTGTCCCAGAACCAGTGGCGGTCAGTAACCTCATCCAACAACCGCAACATGGGTTCACGTTTGAAAGCTTTAAAACCACATTGATGGTCTCTGAGTTTGGAGCCGAGTATGGCGCGCACCATAAAGTTGTAGAATTTGCTGGTCAGGCTTCTGCGCAACGTTCGCTCCACCTTGCTTTCAGGCATCATCCTTGACCCAGTGGCGAAATCGTAGCCCTCATGCGCAATGGCACCCACAAGCGGTTTTAGATGTTTCAGGTCCGTAGCTAAGTCCAAATCCATGTAAACGAGAACTTCGCCGCGGCTCTGCTTGAAAGCGTTGGTTAAGGCGGTTCCCCTGCCAAGGCGCTGCTCGCCATGGATGTGCTTGACGAAGGGGTATTTTTGGGCAAGTTCTTCTGAGCGCTCCGCGGTGCCGTCGGTGCTGCCGTCCTCCGCAATTATCAACTCAAAAGAACTTGTGAACTCTTTGAGGGCTTGCACAGTTTTTTCCACTGCAGGTTCTAAGTAGTCTACTTCGTTGTAGGCGGGAAAAACCACCGAAACTTCAACAGACTTTTGAACAGTTTTTTTCTCTGTCATGGTCGTAACCACGTTTTTCCGAATAGTTTTAGGCTGTCAATCCAAGAGCTTGCCGTGGGCATTCCCGAGATCACCGAGTAGAAAAGGACGAACACTGCAACCACCACAGCCAAGTAAGCGATTGTTGCTGCCTTTCCATATTTTTTGTCCCAGATTTTGTTTATGAAATACGCGGATGCTAAGCATAGGATGGGTACATTAACGTAGAAATGGTAGATGTAGGTTATCCTTGAGATTAGCATATAGGGAACCCACTGGAAAAAGAAAAGTGTTACAATGAAGATGGCTGCTAAATCCCATCGGTGAGGTTTGCTGGTTACAGTTTGAGACCCATCGGATAAACTGCAATCCGCGGCTTCAGGCGCAGGGGTCGAGTTAAGGGGTTTTGAAGCAGCAAGTGAGTCGCCCTCAGTAGACTGCGTTTTCTTTGTCAACTTTTTCCGCAGTCCAGCGAACAGCACCTTTAGGGGAATCGCTTTTCCTATGAGCAAGATTACGCAGACAAAGCCCACCCACCACACCGTAGGATTTCCCAAAAGCATAATGGTGGAATAGACCCCGTTTGGCAGACTCGACCCCGCAAGCCACAGGGGATTTAAAACGAAAGGCCAACTCCACCACGCATTATCCCATAAACCATGGGCTTGTACAACGCTTGATGCTGAATGGAAATTGAACATTTCAAGTTGTAAATGGAAAATACCTGAAAGCGAGTCTCCCGCCAACATGTCTGGGATGTATGTCGCGAAGTAAATCAGGGCTACAACACCGACAAACCCAAGGATAAGCAAAAATGGGTGGTCAAAGAACGCTGCGTATTTTGCGCCTAAGCCCTTTTTGAGTTTTGAGATGTCTCTGATCCTGATGGCTGCAAGCAGAGCAAGCATGCCGACTGCGCCATAAAGAACAACCCACTTCGTTGAGAAACCCAACGCAAAGAAGACCACTGCGGCAAACAAGGGGAGTACAGAAGTTTTCCATCCCTTCTTAACGACGTTCATGAAGTAAAATAGGAAGAAGAGTTGGGAGAGCATCGAGAAGAACACGACATATGTGTCTGAGGTGCCCATACGAGACATGGTGAAGTGCATGAAATCGAATGCAAGCAAAAAGGCGGCGGAGAAACCGCCAATCCAGGTTCCGAACAGTTTCTTCCCCAGAAGATACATCAACGGTATCATCAAAGTAGCGAACGCTACGCCCATAATCCGCCAACCAAACGGAACATCACCGAAAAAGGCTATGCCTAGGCTCTGGATTAGTTTTCCAACGGGAGGATGCGTTCTTTCGAGGGGTATTTGATGGTTCAAGTAGTTCGCGGCAGACCGCGCAAAGTAGACCTCATCAAAATACATTTCAGACATATACGTCGGAGGAACCTGCACTGAACTCTGCTCATCAACCAGCATAGATAAGTGGGGGTCAGAGGTGTTTTCGCCTGCTATTGCTACAATGGGAATTTGTTGGTTGCTTTGGCTTAGCACCCCAATCTCAGAAACTTCAGCGAAAGGTTGTGGCTCTTTATCGGAAGGGTTGGGTATTACCCACCAGAAGTTTGGTCGAGAATCGTAAGGTAGAGGTTGGACCTCAAAGCGCAAATACTGGGTCTCTGCGCTAAAGCTGCAACTGTGCCATTGCGAGTAGTCAGTGCCTCGGGGTTGAAGTACGAACTGCCCAACGTAGCGCCAGTTTTCAGGAGAACCCGAGTACACGAGAACTGTTGCGTTGCCGCTTTTAACCCAGAAGTAGACTGTTTGAACAGGCTGAACCCCGCCGAGGTCAACATAGAAATTCTCTTTTTGGGTTCCTTGCCAATTTGTGACAGGTGCCTGCACCAAACCAACGTTCCAAGTAGCTATAGAAAAGAAGAGGACTGAAAGCAACACAATCGTAATGACGTCGCGCTTGTTTAGCTGCATTTTGTGTTATCCGTCTCCTTTGACCTCAGCTGGGTTTTTCAACTGGGCTTGGACGCGGCTTTGGGCTTAGCCACTTTTTGCCCTGAAGCTCCATCACCATGAGCGTTAAAACGTATAGGAACGCGGCTGAATTAATCAAGCTTACTGCTATCGCCACTGGGTCGCCTGCTTGGGTAAATGTTCGCGCATTAAGGAAGGGCAACACGTAAACCTGATTTATGAGGCAGGTTAAAGTCAGAACCACATACATTGGCCGTATTTTTTTGAGGAACGGAAACAGCAAAGCCAAAACTGCCATGGCTGGAAACAGGTAACGCTCATGAATCCTCGTAGGCAGCATGAAAAAGCTGAAGAACAGCACAAACGCGGCGAAGAGCACCAGCATCTCATCGTTAACGCCAAAGCGTTTGTACACAAAATACAGCGTGAAAGCGGTCATTGCAGCAAACAGTAGCCAGCCGATAGTGTAGAAGTTCAAAAAGAGGAAGGTTTGTGTGTCGGGTTGCCACATGCCTCCGAAACCCCAGAAGTTGAAGGCGTTGATGGTTGTGAATGGGTAGCCGCCGTAAGCGCCAAAATAGATGTTGCCCAAGAAAGTCACAGGGTTAGTCCATTCGAAGGGTATTATAACGGCGAAAACTGTTGCAGCCGCCACAAGCATCGATGTCAACAAGCCTTTCCAGTTGAATTTTCGGTAAATCAAAAAAACCAGTAGCGGAGCCAACGCAATGCTCTGCGGCTTTGTCAAAACGCCCAGCATGAACGCCACCACTGCCAATTTAGGCTTAGAACTAAAAACAAGCATCAGCGAGAGGACAAGGAAGAAGGTGTATATTGCGTCGAATTGACCCCAAACTGCCGCATCAAAAATCACCGCAGGGTTGAAAGCATAAAGAGATGTGGCTAAAAGGGCAGTATTGAAGCTTAATCGTTTCCGTACGAAAGTGAATATGAGAAAAGCAGTTGCCAAGTCGAAGAGGTTGGGTAGAAACTTCATAACGTACATGAAAAGGCTGGTTCCGAAAAGCGACAGGCTCTTGGCTAACATTCCGAATACCCAGAAAAAGTACACGTTAAGCGGCGGATAATCACACCAGCCCACTACGCTGTAGAAAACACGTGGACCATATGTTGCTGCGGTGTTAAACCATGACTGGTAAGTAGCGGTATCGTTTACGTAACCTGAGGCGGGAAAAAAGGTTAATCTGACAACAAAAGCTACGAAGAGCAGTGCTACAAGAATAGCAAGTTCGCGTTTTGCCAGAGGAATTTTCACTGCTCCTTTTCCCTCGGTGTGTTTTCTAGTCGGGTTTGATTCCACATAAGCTTTTCCAGATGTTTACTTAAAAAAAACTATTTTTAGATTAAAATCTGAACAAGTCAAAAAAGAACATTTGTGTTTACGAGAAGTATGATTGCTGCGTTGCGGTCTGGTTGTTTGAGCACGCTATGAGCACGGTGTTTGTGGCTTGGTTCCAGCCTATGGAGAGGTAGCGGTCGTTTGCATGCCAATAGCAGAAATTATCTCTCACAGCGCCAGTGCTGTTCATCATAAAGTTGAAGGCGACGAAGAACTCGCATGCATCGTACGGGGTGTCCCAGCCAATGTTCCATGTGAAGAGGTATTGGTTGCCTCTTTCGTAGTAGGTTAATTTGTCTCCGCCCCAACCTGTTGCGGCGTTTTTTGCGTCTTGCTGTGAGAGCCAGTTGGCAAACATAACTTGGATGAAGTATTCGCCATAACGGTCAGTGCTAATTTTGGTCCAGTCGTTTTCAGCTAATGTAGGCGATGTAATTTGCTGGACGGTTTCGTTTGCGAAGTATTTGTCTGGGTGAATTATTTGCGCGGTGGTGTTAGGCGGATTCTGATATGCTTGGTTAACAGTTGTCCAACCGCCTCTATCGTACATGGCAGCGACGTATTTTTTGCCGTAGTCGTAGGGAAAATAGTTAAGGTACGAAATTGTGGCGGGCAAACTTGGGTAAACACCGTTCACCTCGGGATTGTTTAAGAGAAAAACGGGCACTTGATTAACCACAGCCGCAGCTGTCGGGTTGGATAACGTTTGCGTTTGGTTTATGAAAAAGTCACCCATGTAGCTGGCGTCGCCTTCAGTCAGCGAAGCCTGAGCCTTTTCAGCGTCAAACGTTGTAACATAAGGCAGGTGGGGTTGCCAAATGTGCGTGAGCTCGTGAACGAAAGTGGCTTCGGCGTTTGGCATGTGCCACGGGTCAAAGTTTTCTTTCACAACGTAGATTTTGCCGTTCCAAGTTGCAGCGCCCCAGTTTCCAGCCCAGTCCACGTTTGCTTGGTAGAGGCTTTCGTTTTCAGCCATCATGAAGAGCCCTTTGTAGACTTTTTCTTCCCGAAGAATGTTGGTTAAGTCAGGGTCTGCGTATCCTCTGCCCCACGTGTCAATAGCCCACTGCCGCGTAACAACTTGGAGTGCTACATGAGGAAGAGTAACATTTCTAATCTGCTCGACTTGGCTTACGGCGCTTTGAAAGACTCTTTGAGCTTGCGCTTCATAAGCAGCCATGTCGACATCGTTTACCAGTTGAGCTGCGCTGAACGCAATCACAAGTGTAACGACGACAAAACAGGTGGCTATTATGAGGATTTTTCTTTTTGCGTTCGTTACATCTCACCACAGTTAACGAGTTAAGTGTAACATTGAGGTCTAGGTGTTGGGGAAAACATAAAGTTTGCCATAAAAGCCAAAACAAGCCAACCCACGCCGAAGCGAGACGTTTCCCGTCTTTTTGCGCCTTTTCCTGCCGTGGACTAACCAAAATCTGAACCCTGAATTATAAACGGGTCTTAAATTGGGGTTTTCAAAAAAGGTAGGGGGGAGGGGGTAGGTAAAACATAGGGGAGTCTACTAAGGGTCAAAGCTCCCAGCTGGATTCTACATAAAAAAAGGTACATCATGCCAAAGAGGGAAGTTGAAGAAAAAGAGGTACTCTCAGGTAGTGGCGGATTTCTTATTCTTTGAAGAAGCAGGAACTTTTTTCGGCTCCACATGAATGGTTAAACACGCGTTGGGCATTTCACCTTTCAACTCTTCTTCCAAATGGTCAGTCAGGTCATGTGCTTCGTTGACGCTAAGCGAGCCATCAACTGACAAGTGAAGTTCAGCGAAAACCATGTTGCCGTTCCTTCGTGTTTTCATGTCGTGGAAATCTATAAAGCGGAACTTGTGGCGCAGTAGGACTTCGCGTATTTTGGCTTCTTCTTCCTTGCATGAGTTGTCCATAAGGTGCTGGCAAGACTTTGAAACTAAACCTAAACCCATTCGAACAATCAAAGCCGCCACCACGAAGGCTAGAATAGCGTCGATTGGTGCCCAGCCAGTTAACCCGACAATAAAGAGACCGACCCACACACCAGCAGAGGAAATCACATCGGACAAAAGATGTTTTGAATCTCCTTCAAGCGCTGCAGACCCACTTTTCCTTGCTGTACGCGCTAAGAACCAAGAAAGCACGCCGTTGAGAGCAGTAGCCCCCATGGATATGCCAATGGCTAGACTCAGTTGCATAGGCAAAACTTCTGAGAACAATCGTCCTGCAGCAGCGTAAACAATTAGCAACGCAGCAACAATAATAAACACCCCCTCAAGCATGCAGGATATGTCTTCGATTTTCTGGTGCCCATAGTTGTGGCTGTCGTCGGCTGGCTTTTCCGAAAGCCAAACAGAGAAGAGCATGAGTCCTGAGGCAGCTATGTTAACGATGGATTCGAGCGCGTCGGAGAGCAAAGCCACGGAGTCAGAAACGAAGTAGGCAACCAGCTTAATGCATAGTACTGCTACGCCTCCGAATACTGCCAGTAACGCGGCTTGCTTCTTTCGCATGAGTATAGGTTTTGTCTGGTTGCTTTTAGGACTTTTCATCCAGCACCCTTGAAAAATAAGGTCAAAAGTCAAATCCACAGAGAATAAACAGATTAGTTTAAGCGTAAAAAAGAGAAAAAAGAAAAAATTAAGCCCAAGTTGTGGTCTACAGAAGTACCTGAACTACCACTAGAACTGTCACTAACACGGGCAGAAAAAGCATGGCTCTATTTTTAATTTTCAACGCATCCTCAAATTTCTTTGAATCCACAAGTTTCATTATAAAAACTGAAACGGCAATGTTGTAAAGGAAAATCGCATACACAGATAGCATAATCCTGTCAGCAAACGTCAGGTACCCAGTTGGGGGGATGCCGTTTAGCAAAGACAAGTGGAACGTTGTTGCCGCCAAAAGGGTGGTTACTGCTAAGGTTATTCTCTGAGCAAAATTTGTTGGCGCCATGAAAAACGCAAGCAGAGAAATCATGGTGATGACCGATACAGGCAAAACGCTTTTGATGAACGCTGAAACTATGGGTCTATCAAGATTGACGCTGAAGACAAAGCGTGAATAAGTTTCATCATACTCGTGTTCGAGAACCGATGTTTGAAAACCTCCAAGATTCCACCCTGCTACGTTTGCAGTGGGTTCAATTGTCGACGTCGGGTCCTGCTCAAAAACTATGTTGGATATATTGAGAGTTTTATGCTCTATTATTACTGGAAGCGCGTGACTTTCAAATGGGTATTGAGTAAAATCAAAAGTTGTAAGGAAATCGCCTTTAACGCGGTACTCCAAATATCCCTGCGCCTCATCCGCGGCAACTTCGTATTTTGTGGGCGCACCATTAATGAACTCAAAGTTTTTGACTTGATCAAGGCTTATCTCTGAAGGATTAAACCTGAACCACAAGTAGAAGTCCAGACGGTAACTGCTTGCAGGCAAATCTACTTTCTCCACGTTCACCAGCCAAACCCCAACTTGAACATGTGCGGGGTTTACGGAGGTAACTGTTTGTGCGTTTGCAGAGTTCGCAAACACGCCAACGAAAATTAAAGCGAAGAGCCCCAAGGTTCCTATGGTAATCCACTTTTTCATTTTTTAGCACCCATTCAGCCATTTTAGCGTTATAGCACCTTTTGAAGGGTGTAAATAAGAATTCCTATTTGAAAAATGCCATCCATTATGTTTTGTTTGAAATGAACACACGTAATGTTGTTGTCGTCAGTTTTCTTCTATTGCACTCCAGATGTGGCAACCACTTTTGGCATAATAAATATAACCAACAACCCAGAACTAAACTCCTTAACTTACCCTAAATACTACGAGAGAAGCAAATTGAACCCGAAGACAAAACGAATTGCCCGTATACTGTTGCAAGTAGTTATTATGGTAGCAATATTTGCTGCTCTACTGTGGTACGTGGGACTCGGCGCGCTCTACAACGCACTTGTCAACATCAAAGTGGAATACTTAATTCTGGCGTTTGCCAGCTACTTCGGCATTAACATACTCTTCACCGTGCGGCTGCAAAGGGTCCTGAAAAAAGAAGGAATCAAAACAACATTCGGAAGAACCCTGATGGCGCAGTACGCGGGCATGTTAACCAGCGACGTCACCCCTGGAAGGTCGGGCTACATCTTAACACCTCTCTACCTCAGAGACCAAGACGTGCCCACATCCAAAAGTCTATCTGGAATTCTCAGCATACAAACAATAGAGTTCTTAGTCAAAGTTGCTGGCGGCATCGGGGCAGTAATTTTTCTGCTTCAAGTAGTGCCATTGGTTAATTGGCAACATTTTCAGGACACCACAGGACTTAACGGGCTTTTCGTTGCAGGGTTAGGCATCGCCTTGATGCTTGTCGGTGCAATTGTGCTGGCAGCTGTCACATGGTCAGAAAAAGCATTAACGCTCTTTAATCGCATCGCAAACTGGAGGTTTCTCAAAAAATTCACAGGTGGCATACTAGGCAAGCTTGAAGAATTCAGGGAGAGTTCCAAGAAAAACAGCAAGGCAATTCCTGAAATTATACTTTTGACCATGCTTTGCTGGATTCTAAAAGGGTTTGAATGGTACTTCTTAGGTTTAGCCTTAGGAATTACGCAAATACCGTGGATAGGATACTTCTTAATTCACCCACTAGTGACTGCGCTGGGTTTTGTACCTATTACTCCTGCGGGGGCAGGTGTTCAAGAATTCGGCATCGTAGGAATCTTTACACTACTATTTGCCGCGCCCATTTCTATAGAAATAAAAGCTACGATAGGGGCTTTTGCAATACTTGCCCGGGGGTTGCTGATAATTGAAGACCTCGCAGGCGTGCCACAAATCGTAAAAACATCCGGCATGCTATTTTCACGAAAAAAACCAGATACACCCACGACCTAAGTGGCACGTCTGTAAAGCGTACTTTTATGTTTAGACGGCTTGGTTGACCTAAATTTAGTTTTAATATTGTAAGGCAAGTGTTTTTAGGCTTTGGTGGTTATTCCGAATCTGAATTAGTAATGTTTATTAAGAATCAATATACAATATACTGCTTGCGTTGCGCTAATCATGCAGCGAATTGATTGAAGAAGGAAAACTGATGAAGAAAAAAGAAGTGGTCTCATCGGAACCCTATTTTTATATAGCTTTAGTGTTGAAGGGCACCGAAAAACAGTACTTGGATTTGTTGAAGTATCTTGGCAATCGTAATGGTTCTCAGGTGATTTATCAGTGTAAGTCTCTTACGTATCTTCGTGTGACTCGGGACAGCGGGGTCAAAACTTTGGTGGCGCCTGTTGAGCTTTCGCTTGAGGCTGAGCCGCAGGGGGGCGTTGTGTCGTGAGGAGGTTTTTTGGGAGTAAGCGTGCTTTGGGTACGCCTGTGGCTAACTTGATTGTGGTTGTTGCTGCGGTGTTGCTTTCTCTCACTGTCACGTCTTTTGCTATGAACGTTACTACGTCGCAGGTGCAGAAGGAAAACATGTTCATAACAAGCAGTCATTTGTGGTATACCAACAGCACTTACAGCACGTGCGCAATTGCCGTCACCAATACTGGACCCACCGACATCGTCCTCACCCGACTTGTTATAAAAGGGCTGCAATGCACATGGAACGGCTCAACAAACTTTGTTGTCTACTGTAAAACCAACCAAACTCTGCCGGGTGATTTGTCCTATGTTGCGAATTTGACCAACACAGAAAACAACACCATAACCATAGCCAACGCGCCATACGTTTTCGCTGTTGCAGGCGAAGGTTTGACGCTTAAATCTGGCTGGACCATGATGTTCTACATAGCCGTCCCTGACCGCGTAATGGTCTACGACCTAGGACAACCTGTGCGTATAGTGCTTTCGACAACGCAGGCAGTTTACTGCTCCGAAACCAACGTGCAAACAGCATAAACCCCTTTTACCCTTTTTTCATTTTTTAGCAAAATTTAGTGTTCAAAATTTGTCTTGAGTATTTTTTGGTTGGGCGAGCAGGATTTATCGTGTGTGTTAGCTGTCTTTAGTCGCTGTTCTTTATGTGGGTGTGGCGGTTTATAGGCTGCCGCAAGCCTGCTTGAGGGAAAAGTTGCGTTTTGCTGTTGCATTGTTTTTCTGCGTCTGTTTGGTTGTGGGATATGGGTTTTTCTTCACATGTTCTGCATGGTTTCATGTTGGAAACGTCGCGGTGTGGTTGTGGAACCTTGTTGAGGCTTCATAAAAAAGCCGTTCCTAACATACGTAGATAGCCATAGCTTGCTCCGAGAGGAGACGAGAAAGCTTACGTGAATACCCAACAGTGAAGAGTCAACAGACCATCGCTGCCTTAACATTTTACAGTCAGAATCAAGCCATCCCGCACCTATGGAATAACAAAAACGTACCCAATCTTTAACAGGAAGACCCCTCCTCTAGAAAGCTTGGAGAATACAATTTTTATGTCTAAAGAATTTGTAATAAATTGCCCTTATTGTGGAAGCAGCAACATTGAAAGCTCAGAAAAAGAAACAAAATGTTGCGATTGCGGAATGGGAAAGAACACCGATGAAAAACGAGAAAAAAATAATTTTTACCGATTAGAGAAAAATTCTTCGAAACAAGTTTTTAGAGGGTAAAAGAAATGACAACAAAAAAATCAAAAAAATACGACCTGACAAACAAAACAGACTTAAAACATAAACCCAAAGATGCCATCAAAAAGAAAAATCAAAACACCAACAAAGGAATCAGCACATTCTTCCCCATTTCAAATGAAGCGCCCCCAAAAACTAACCAATAGTACTACGAAACGCCCAGCGCCACCCCGCTTGCCCTCCGAAAACCGCCAACGCAATATTGCTACTACAGTGCTTTTCTACTTCTGTTGGTTGTGGGATAAGCGAATTTCACCACATGCCCAACATAGCTCCATGTTGAAGATGCCAAGATGGCGGATGTAAATCCATGTTAAGCTTGTTTTATTTTCACAACAGAAAACTTCGCTCCCAACTTTTGGGTGAAGAGGGCGAAACATAACAGCATTTGAGCTATTGCTCGCCCAAATATCGAGCGCAGTAGATATAGGTTTACGCTCAAAAACTATCTGAAAGGGCAAAGTTGCAAAAGCTATTAAGCGTAAGATAGGCAGAATACAGCAGACAAGAATATGGCTTCAGCGGAGTCAGATAAAGGAAAAGAACATCTTTTCATCAGCTATGCAACTGAAGATTGGATTCTTGCTGACTGGCTAGCTCTCAAACTGGCAGCAGAAGGCTACAAAGTGTGGTATGACCGCATAAAACTATTAGGCGGCGAATCATACCCCCGAGATATAACTGCAGCAATCAAAAACCAAACTTTTAGGGTACTCGCGCTACTATCTCGGAATTCGATAGACAAACCCAATCCCGTGAAAGAGCGGACGTTAGCCCTTAATATTGCTAAAGAAAGAAAAATCGATTTTCTGATTCCTATTAACGTTGACGGGCTTAAGGCAACCGAGCTAGACTTCATGACATCTGACTTAACGTTCATTCCATTTCACAATAGCTGGTTTGAAGGCATCTGCGCACTCCTAAAAAAACTCCAGCAGATTAACGCACCAAAAAATCAAGCAAAAGGTCGACAGGTTATATCTGAATGGCTCTCGGCAGAGGAGCAACCTAAGAAAAAAACGGAAGCTATTTGGTCAAACTTACTGCCAATTCTTGAAATCCCTAAAATCATGCAAAAGTATAGCGTTGTTCCTGAGGTCGATATAGAGTCACGGTTTCCTAACTGGCCTTTTCATCGTGAAAACGAAAAAGTTGTATGGGCGTTCTCTCCACCAGAGGGTTCTTCACCTGAGTGGCTCAAAGAAATCGACCAAGTTGCCCTAGAACATCTTGGCTATTATTCGGGCAAATCAAAAACAAATATCCTGACAGCCTTGATGCACCGAAGCATTGACATTTTCCTTCTAAGTAAAGGCTTGAAAATAAAAAATGATTACCTCTATTTTCCAAGTAATCCAGTCACAAAAAACAGATTGAATTTCATTAGATATGACGGAAAGAAATGTTTTGTTAAAGCTGTTGGTGAGAGAAATTTCAGGATAACGCTTCAGGGAAATGTCTATGCCGAGCAATCAAGATACCACCTTTCACCTGGCTTTAGATACTTTGACGACCTTTTTGGAAACCCAGTTTATCGACTTCGAATCAGCGTTTTTTGGACCGATTTGCAAGGAAATCCTTTGGAAAATAAGAAGGCAAATCGACGAAGAAAGGCATTGTGCAAAAGCTGGTGGAATTATCAATGGCTCTCAAGAATAATCGCTGTGACGCAGTGGCTAGGGGACGGAAAAGAAGAGATTACTTTGGCCAAAACTGATTCAGGAGACTTGCGGATTAGCCTCAAACCTGTTCCATTCAGTTCAGCCTTAGGGATAGACGAGAGTACACTGCCTGGTGCTGAGGAAGATGATGAAACACAAATTCTTGAGGAAAATGAAGAGGAGGACGACAATGACACAAGTGAACCAGTCTAATCTACAAGTGCTTGAGGAGCCCATGCTGGAATTTCGCTACAAACAGAAAGTAATAGATCCAAAAGTAGGTCTTGCCATTTTTGGGCCACAAGACACGGATTCCGGTTCACACCCAAAAAACATTTCCTATGGCCTAATTGGCACAAAAGTGGGAATAGAACTAGCGGAAAACTTCTTCAAACGCATTCAGAATGTGATAATCTCAAAAATGCCCTCAGAAAATCCAAGGCTTTGGCCTCCATTTCCAGGCTTTGAGGCAATTTTTAATTCGTCATTACTAGACAAGCCTACTCGCAGTCTTGAAATAGACAACGAACAACTCGTTATGGCATCTTCAAACCTTGACCCAAATAAAAGAGCGTTTGACGTAGTCAACAATTATCTTGAAGGAATTAAGCATATTACAAAACCAGATGATCCTCTTGACGTAGTAATTTGTACAGTTCCTGACATAGTTTATCAGAATTGCAGGCCAAAGAGTTATGTGAAAGATGGGATAGGCGAAAGAGTCTCTTCAAAAATTCGTAAGGAAAGAGCAGATGGACAAATTGACCTCTTCGGAACTTACGATGTGGCTGCTTACAAGTATTCTGTTGATTTCAGGCGCCAACTTAAGGCACGAGCAATGGAAGAACGAATAGAACCACCCATTCAGATTCTGTTGGAATCAACTCTCAAAGAAGATGAACCAACCTCCCGTTTCGACCCGCTTGGCAAGTCTCCACTTTCTGACAGAGCTTGGAATATCTGTACAACATTGTTTTACAAGGCTGGTGGAAAACCTTGGCGATTAAGCACTGCTAGGGAAGGAGTTTGTTATGTCGGTATTGTTTTTCGAAAAACTGACCCAACCGCTGGAAACAAGACAGCTTGTTGTGCAGCACAGATGTTCCTCGACGACGGGGATGGGGTTGTTATAAGGGGAGAGATTGGACCGTGGTATTCACCCGAGAACGGTCAGTTTCATTTAACCCGTAAAGCCGCAAATGAGCTATTGACCAAAGTACTAAACACCTACGCTGACCTTGAAGGCAAACCTCTTCGAGAAATATTCCTTCATTATAGAGCGTTTATTGGTTTAAAGGAGTTTGAAGGTTTCAGATCAGCGTGCCCTCATAGTGCCAATCTTTTTTGTGTCAGAATTAGACAAGAGCCAGGAGATATACGATTATATAGAGAAGGGACGCGCCCTATTCTTAGGGGCACTTTCTTACAATTAAAGCCAGACCGTGGTTACCTCTGGACATCAGGGTTCAAATCGTTCTTGGGCACCTATGACGGATGGGAAATTCCTGTACCCCTCCGAATTGATCTGCAATATGGTACTGCAGACATCACCCAAATCGCCAAAGATATTCTCGGTCTGACAAAACTAAACTATAATGAGTGCAAGTATGGGGATTCAAACCCCGTGACTATCGGATTTTCGGATGCCGTCGGAGAAATCTTGGTGTCAAATCCAACGATTAGAAAGCCTAGTCCAAAATTCAAGTATTACATTTAAAAAATAATTTAAAAAGAGAAAAAATACTAAAAGGCGGTTGTACAGTAGCGGTTCCCGTCGGACAGCCAAAGTAGTTGAGGAGTATTTTGATTTTACTCTCGGGGGACCACTGCTAGAAACGGTTCAGGTCCCAGTCAGCCGTTGCGTAAACCGCCAACGCTATGCTCCAAAAAACGTCGTCATGGGTGCCCCATGGATGCGAGAACCCGACGTTGCCGTCCCTGCGCAGGTCATAGCGTTCTATGTTGAGTTCGGTGCAGATGTCTCCTCGGTATGGGCGTTCCCAGTTTAGCAGTGGGTAGTAGAATTGTTTGTTTAGCATTCTCTGTTTTAGCAGGGAAGCCATTTCGCTTTTGCGTGGCACGCTGAAGTTGACGCCTTCGGCGTTTCTGATGCCCGCGTTCTCCATGTCGGCGATGAAGCTTGGACCCTCCCGCGTGAAGTCCACTCTTAGTCGCTCGAAGCCGTTCCAGCGGTCTTGCAGCGCTTTGATGTAGCCTAGTACTGTGGCGTAAACGGTGGGTTGGGAGAATATTTTGAGGTGCCTAAGGTAGAGGCGGTCGCTTTGGCGTTCAATTACTGAGAGGACGCTGTAGTCGCGGGTTTGCGCCAAATCTAAGCCAGCGAAAAAGTCGCCTCGTTTGGGCATTTCAGGGTAGAAATCCCGAAGTTCTTGACCGCAGTTTTGTTGTGTGCCGATGCAGGCGGCGATTAGGCTTTGGGTTAACCAGACGTTGTCGTCTTCAACCCATTCTGCTTCCATTTCTCTGCGCCAACGTGAGGGGTCATCGCCCATCTGGGTTTTGATTCGCTGGATAATGTTGGGTTTGAGGGGTCCGTTTGGGCTCAGAGCTTGCTCAACGGTTACGTGGGAGGTTTTGAAGTCGCTGAAGTCTTTGTGGTTGAAAATCTTGAAGAAGACGCTGTCGGTGTGCCATGGGGTGCTGCTGCAGACGAATTTGCCGTCGGTTGCGCCCAGCGTGTAGAGGATGGCGTCGTAGAGTTCTTGGTCGTTAGCTACAAAGTTAAACTCGTCAGCGTAAACCACATGCAACGTTGGTCCGCGGATTGTCTCGGGGTTGTTTGGGAAGGCTTCTATGCTGCTTCCGTTCGCAAAATGAATTTGGGTTTTCTGGGGCTTAAAAGCAACCCCCTGCGGAAGCTGCCTGCTGTAGGCGGCTATGCGTGCTATGATGCGTTTGGTTTGCCGCCAAGATGGTCCCACTATGCCGATGGCGACGTTTGGGTTTTTTACCGCGTACTTCAGTAGGAGTGCGGATATTGTTTGGGTTTTGCCGCTTTGTCTACACCAACGGGCAGCAGTAAACTGGTTATCCTCAAAGATTTCAGCGAATTCTTTTTGGTAATCATAGGGCTTAAAACCCAAAATTTGCTCGAAAAACTCCGCGGGTTTGTCGCTTAACTGTTGGGTTTTCTGTTCTACCGTTTGCCGCAGTTGGCTGTTGCTCTGCTGGAGTTCACGCCACCGAGGCAGGATTTTGCTGGGGCGCAAGGCTCGGGCTTCTTTCTTTAAGTAGTTGCGCATTTAACTCTTCCATTTCTTTAAGTTTAGCTTCAATCTCTCGGTAGTTAATGTAGTCAGTGAGCAGTTCCTTGTAGGTCTTAGAAATAGTCGCTATCGCCTGCAAACGCTGCACCTCAACCCTGTCCAAACCAGGTTTAACAGCGGCTTTTAGGGCACCCGCCAGCATCCTCAGTGCTTCTTCAACACTGGGCAACTCTCTCGGGAGGGTAATCGAGGATTTTACGTAGCCTTTAGCTTCGAGTTGCAAGCCTAGGCGCTGGCATTTTACGATTATGGCACCTGGCGTTTTTTGGAATTTAGCCGCAATATCTTCAACGCTTGCGTTTGCCTCAACCAGCGCTTTTAATTCAGCCTCTTGCTCAGCAGTCCATTTTTTTCCTGCCATAATGACAATCACCATGGTTTGCTACCTACCGCTGGGCAATGCGGGTTTTTAAGGAATTTTCACAAAATAAAACGCTTACTAAAAACAACGAATTGAATAATCCATTTTTTGACTCAGCAGAAGTTAATTGTGGTCGGGAGAGCAGGATTTGAACCTGCGACAGCTCGGTATCTGTGGCCTGTGCAGGCTAGAATGAAGCCCACCATGGGTAGACCTCTACAGCATCTCCGTCAACCAAGCTTGTTGGGTGACTCGAGAGCTCTGCCAGGCTGAGCTACCTCCCGCCAGAAACTTAAAAGTGAAGCGAAAGAATTTATGCTTTGTGGAACAAACAGGCAAATTCATGTTAATTGGGAACCTACTCTTTTTGTTTCCCTACTTCTTGCTGCATTATGGTTATAATCGTAAAAAAAGTTAATTCAAAAGAAAAGGTGACACTGTTAAAACCAAGTACGCAAAACCACGCGTTTCTTCTTTTTAACCTTTGAAGACAGCAGCGCCTTTTAGGGCATCCAGCAGCGTTTGCACAGCCAGTGAATGCAACTCACATTTTTCAGGGTTTTTCAGAAAGGGAAAACGTTTCGCAGCGCCTTCAATTATGTGGAGGTCTTCCCATTCAAGTTTGATGTTGCCCGAAAAAGAACTCCTATCTATGGTAGATGTCCACGCACCCGTTTCTATTCTTGCCGCACCTTGGCTTGCCGCGGTAAAGGGACCCACAAGACTGTCGGCGTCCGAGTTGTATATGAAAAGCACTGCGCCCTTCTTTATCTCTTCCATGTTGTTTTTTTCTTCGCTTGAACAGGCAAAGAGTCTTTTGCTTATGCACTGAGCAAACGTAGTTTTGCCGCAGAAAAGAACATACCCAGAATACATGACTGTATTACTAGTTTTTCAAGTTAATAAGAATAATGTACTCGCCCTGTTCTGCTGACCCTTTTTGGCTTTAGGCATTACACATTTAAGTTTCCAGACGGATATATGATAAGTGCACTAGGAGGACAATTCTATGGAGCAACGATTGAAAGTTTTGAAAGCCATGAGTGAAGTCACAGGCCACATGGACATGAAACAGTTTGCCCAAACCGTTGGCTTAACTCCAAGCGAGACGATAGAGCAGGTACAGAAACTCACCAAAGCGGGTTTCGTGAAGAAAAGCGGCAGCGGATATGGCATAACAGACAAAGGCAAAAACGCGCTCAAAGCAATAACGCCCGTGCCCACCAGCAAGGAATTCCAGTTCTACAATGGAATTGACCAGCCAACAGGCTTGTATGCTGGAAACGTAAAAGAATTTTATGACGCCGTCATGAAAGTTGATGTAGCATCGTTAGAGTTTCACCTTTACCGGGAAGATTTTGAAAACTGGATACGCACGATAGTCAACGACGCAGAGTTCGCTGACGAACTTGCCCGAATGAAGAAATCAGAATTGAAGGGCGAAAATCTGCGGAAGGAAATCGCGAAAGCCGCAGAAGAACACTACAGCATAGAACCGTAATAAACGGGAAAACTAAAGCAGCTGCCTCTAGGGTTTTCTCTGTTTCTCTTTTTCCAGCTTGAGCCACCATTCAGGTACTTTGGCGTCTTTGGCTATGTCCCAAAAATCAAACGACTTAATATCCAAAACAGGCGTGCCATCAAACGCGTCCAACCCACGCACAGTCAAAACGTTACCCTCAACCTTAACAAGCTCCACCAGCGTCAAACCAATCGGGTTAGGACGCAGATTAGTTCTCGCCGCAAACACGCCAACCAAAGGCAGGTCTCTTCTGCCGCGCGGGTGAACCTTTTTTGTTTGTCGCTGTTCAGGGGAGATTTCGCTGAGCCAGAAAAGAACGTATAAGTGGGAAAAACCTGTTACGCCATCTAAGGCTTCGACATATTCGCTACGGAGTACAATCTGGGACAGGTGATTTTTTTCTTTGACTTCGTTGTCTTGTGCGTCTGTTCTCACGTAGCCTACAGGTTTCATCGTGATTAGGTTTTGAGAATTCATGGTTATCCTCTAAACGTTTGATTAAACGTAAAAAATATAAAAGTTTTGAAGGAAAACGGGCACTGTTGAGTTTGTAATATTCCGATTCCGACATAAGGTTTTATAAATATTCATCCGCATATTGACCATTGTAAGGTGGCGGAAAAGGAGAAGGCTTCCATCACCATTCTTTTCTCTATAATAGTTTTGCGCAAATTATATTGAGCAAATTACACATACTTCATTATCCAGAATAAATTTCTTATAAAATGCCATATTGACCTTATAAATTGAGAAATGATACTTTCAAAGGTCGTATACGTTGAACAATATCTTTAGACGTCGCCAGCAACAAGGCAAAGACTGCTACCACTGCAAAAGCTGCAACCATATTTTCCCAAAAAAAGAAGGCGTAGTCAGCGGCTGGAAAGACCACGCGCATGGTTTGCATGTGCATTGCCCAAAATGCGGAGCCACCGTTGACCAATATCTAAAAGGCAGTAAATGAGCAGGCTGCTGTGGCGCTTGTTGTTGATTTTCCTTGCAAAAGTTTATCTTCACGTGCCCTCATATCGTGACCTAAGGAGAGTAAGGAGTAAAAAACAAATGAGAAAACAGCATGTAATAGCGATTTTGCTCTTAGCCACAATCGTTTTAGCAGCAGTCCCATTCGCCTCAGCCGCAGAATCACTCTCAAAACCCTCAGTGACGCTTCCAAGTAACTGGCAACTAACAGATGAAACAGCTTACCCTAACGCTGTGTCAGAACATGATGCGCAAGGTGCAGGCTTATTGCAGTATCAAGACCCCACCACTTACGATGGCGTAATGATTTACTACGAAAAAGCCCCGACCACAACCTACACAAGCGCTCAGTTGCAAGCGGAAGCCGAAGCCATCTTCACCAGAGATCATTCAGACCTCACATACACTGACAGCGGAGTCATGACTGTAGCAGGCGTCCAAGCAGGATACGCAAAAGCCCTTGAAACAACCTATAACGCCTATGTCCTAGAACTGGTGTTCGTTAAGGACAACTACTACATTAACGCTTACGCACTCTATGACGCAAACACCCAAAGCGAAAACGCTGTAACATCTCTGCTAAACAGCATCAACAACGGCGGCCTCTTTAGCGGAATAATGTTGTATGTCATTATCGGCATCGTTGTCGTGGTTGTCGTTGTCGTAGTTGCTGTTGTGATGCTACGCAAACGAAAGAAACCAGTTCAAATACAAACGCAAAACTACATACCACCGCCACCACCAGCGCCATAACCGAAAAACACAAAATAGCTTGTAAGAGAAAAAGTCCGCATAGGACACTATTTTTTTCTATCCAATTTTAGATTTCCCAAACCATCACAACAGGTTATATATCAAGCGTTCAAGAAAGCTAAGTGAGCGTGGATGGAAAACTTTGTTGCCCAAAATCGTGAAGGCTAATTCGCTAAAAGAATACTTGACGCCTGAGCGCTGCTTCATATACGAGAATTGCGGCGTCTCCACTGGTGACGAGAAAGTTTCAATTGCCCGTGCCCGAGTCGAACCGGGAGTCACCACAAAAGCGCACCACTTGGAGGGCGTACAGGAAATCTACCTCATCACAAAGGGGAAAGGCATAGTCACAGTTGGCGACTTGGAACCCGCCGAAGTAGCTGAAGGCGACACCGTCATTATCCCAGCGGGGGCAAGCCAGCGAATAAAGAACACGGGAAAAACAGACCTGATATTCTACTGCATCTGCACCCCAAGCTTTACTACGCTGTGCTACCACGACGACGAGGCAAACCTGCTGCGCCGTGAATAACGCAGTTTTTTTGAAGCCTAGAAAACTGTCGGAATGGTTGCTTTTTTTGCCAATCAGAACTGAGAGGCAAAAGAGATATTGTTGGATTTCTTGTTACATAATCGATAAATATCCTTTGAAGTAAGAATATAACTGAATGGTGCTTCTAGGATGGTAATTAAGCTGCAACCCTTCAGGTTAACTGAAGCACAGGAAGATAACTACAGGCAGTTTTACCTTCAGGCAGACGTAAAGCAAGCTATAATCGGGTTGCTGCTTTATGTAATTCCCATATTTGGCTTCCTCATTAATGACTATCAGTTTCTTGGGTTGTCAACCGGATTTGGTGTTCTTGCCGCTCTACGATTTTGCCTATTATTTTTCACTGTTTTTGTACTCATATACTTAGGCAAGGTGAAAAGTTACCGCTCTTACGATACTATAGTGTCGGCATCTGTGCTCTTTCTTTTATTTGTTGGCGGAATTATAAACGCAACGCGACCACAAAACTTCATCACGCACGCAATAATTGTTATCGTAGCCGTGTTTGTTTTATATCTGGTCATTCCCAACCGCTTTATTAATCAAATTTTGTTTTCTGCGACGGCCACCATAGGCGAAATAGCCATAATCCTGTTAGCGTCACAAACC
>CALMWK010000023.1 GCA_937873375.1 Candidatus Bathyarchaeota archaeon | reverse complement strand
AGAACCTCCCACCCCTGCAGTTCCAGTAATTCATCGATTTCCTCGTCGCGTTGCTGCGTTTTATTCTTGGAATGCACCTGCACCCCATCAAGAAACACGATTTTCCGTTTGTTAATCCAGCAGAAATCAGGAATCGTAGCCTTCAAAATTATGGTTTTCTGCGTCACCATGTTCTCAGTTAAGCCTGCAGTGCTTAAAGCTTTGAAAACTTCTATCTCGGCTTTGCTGACTTTCGGGTGCATGTGCTTTTTGTGGCTCAACTTTCTCGCCTACGATTTCGTTTGCTATGAATGGGCACTTCTGCCTAATAACTTCAACCGCTTTCCAAAATTAAAGAAATTAAACAATGCATGAACAAATTAAAGCAAATGATGTACAAATCTAGCCATACGCGGGGCAACACCTAAATTTAACCTGCATTTTCCCTGTTGCCATAAGTGTCTCCGAATGGATGATACACATATGACAGCAGCCACTCAAAACTACTTGTGGGATGCCCAAGACTACGCGAAGCACTCCACAAACCAGTACGAATGGGCAAAAGAGCTAATTCCAAAGTTGAACCTCACAGGCAACGAAATCCTGCTGGACATTGGCTGTGGCGACGGAAAAGTCACCGCATTACTGTCAACTTATCTACCCCATGGCAAAGTAGTAGGCATAGATAGTTCTGAGGAAATGATTGCCGCAGCGCGCAAAAGTTTCCCCCAATGTAAATACGATAACCTGTCGTTTCTGCGCATGGATGCTCGCGAATTGACTTTTCGCGAACAGTTCGATGTGGCATTTTCAAACGCTTCGCTACACTGGATCATCGACCATCAAGCCGTGCTCGCGGGAGTAAGAGAAAGCCTAGACAAACATGGCAGACTGCTGTTTCAGATGGCAGGAAAAGGCAACGCCCAAGACATACTTGCGGTTCTTCAAGAAATGATCAGCGAAGATTGCTGCAAGTCTTACTTTAAGAACTTCACTTTCCCCTACGGCTTCTACGGTCCAGAAGAGTACAACGTTTGGCTACGGGAAGCAGGATTCAAAGCTGA
>CALMWK010000022.1 GCA_937873375.1 Candidatus Bathyarchaeota archaeon | reverse complement strand
GCTAAAGGATGGCACCGTTTACGTTTTCGGTTACCACGGCAAACTACAAGAAGTCATGCAAATCCTGCACGACGCCGACGTTTCTGTGCCGTTTGTTATGCCTGAAAAAGTCTATAACGTCTCAAAAGTCTGCGAAAAACACGGCATGAAACTGGGCTGTTTGACGCTTTCAACGGAAAAAGAAGGCCACACATTGTTGGAGGAGAATCTTCCATGCGTCGCATTTTACCACATGAACTCACGCGGAAGCGTCGGTTTAAACAACGCCCGCA
This sequence comes from Candidatus Bathyarchaeota archaeon, assembly GCA_937873375.1. Taxonomy (GTDB): domain Archaea; phylum Thermoproteota; class Bathyarchaeia; order Bathyarchaeales; family Bathycorpusculaceae; genus JADGNF01. The sequence continues at coordinate 12,766 of CALMWK010000022.1, read as the reverse complement.
TCTGCGTCAGCGGCTGGGAATTCCGCAGTCCATGCAGGCGAATCGGCGAGAAAGAATACGTGATTGCGCTTAGCGACCACTCGGACTTCAACGGTTTAATCGAGTACGTAGAACGCGCGTCGCCCAAGCAGGTAATTACCGATAACCACGGCGGTCGCCATGGAGAAACGTTGGCTAAGGAAATTAAAAAGCGGCTGGGAATTCCCGCAATAGCTATGCCCACGAAAATCAGCGCCTAATGTTTTAATGGGGCCATCAAGCCTTGAGGGCTGCGCTTTTTTCTTTAAACGCAGGCAACAGCTTGCCCCTACCTGCACAACCAAAACAAAACCCAAAACACACCCCAACAAAAAAACGCAACCAACAAAACAAACCCCAAGAAGTTGATGAAAACAAGCAACAACCCATCAACAACAACTAAACAAAAAAAAAAACAAACACAACAACCCGCGATTGCTAAAACTTAAAAGCACATGCTACACTTCTAAAGCCCAGTGAAACCCATGAACAAATCATCCGCGATTTCAGGCTTCTACAAACTCACACCAAAAGAACGCCTCGCAAAAGTCAAAGAATTCGCAGACCTAACCGACGAAGAATGCACCATACTCCAAAACACAGGCGCCCTACCCATGGAAGTGGCTGACCGCATGATAGAAAACGTCATCGGCTCCATACCCATACCCCTCGGCATAGGCGTTAACTTCCAAATTAACAATCGCGATTACATTATTCCAATGGCGACTGAGGAGCCTTCAGTGATAGCTGCCGCCAGTTACGCCGCAAAGATTGTTCGAGACAGCGGAGGCTTCCACACCAGCAGCACACCCCCAGTCATGATTGGACAAATCCAAACAGTAAACATAAAAGACCCACACGCAGCAAAAACAAAAGTGCTAGAGGCAAAACAGGAACTCCTAAAGAAAGCCAACGACCAAGACCCAATGTTGAACTCGGTAGGCGGCGGAGCAAAAGACCTCGACGCAAAAATCATCCAAACAACCCAAGGCGACATGCTCATCACCGAATTATACGTAGACTGCCGCGACGCCATGGGCGCAAACGCCGTCAACACCATGGCCGAAGCCATAGCACCCCTAATTGAGAACATAACAGGCGGACATGTGTACCTGCGAATAATCTCAAACCTCGCCGTGAAGCGCCTCGCAAAAGCATGGTGCACCATCTCCAAAGAGGCAGTCGGCGGCGAAGAAGTCGTAGACGGCATAGTTTATGCTTCGGCGTTTGCAGCTGCAGATCCATACCGCGGAGCCACCCACAACAAAGGTGCCCTAAACGGCATAATAGCTGTCGTGCTGGCAACGGGTAACGACCACCGCGCCATCGAAGCAGGTGCACATGCGTATGCTGCCCTAAACGGAAAATACACTTCGCTATCAACATGGACAAAAAACGATAACGGCGACCTCACAGGCTCAATTGAACTTCCTATGGCTGTGGGGCTCATAGGCGGAGCCGTAAAAACACACCCAACCGCCAAAATTGCCATGAAAATTCTTAACGTAAAATCAGCCAACGAGTTTGCCGAAGTGTTGGCGGCTGTGGGTTTAGCTCAGAACCTAGGCGCCTTAAGAGCATTGGCGCATGAGGGTATCCAGCGGGGTCACATGTCGCTTCACGCCAGAAACATCGCTGTGCAGGCTGGGGCAACAGGTAAACTAGTTGATTTGGTGGCTGAAAAGATGGTGAAGGAGCGTAAGGTTCGCGTGGATAGGGCAAAAGAAATACTTTGCGAACTCAACTCTCACGTGAACGAGTAAATTTTTTTATATTTTTTTGCTTTTACGCAGTGCTGTGCAGAGGTCGCAGACGCTTTCGCTGAACTCTTCAGGGGTAACTTCAGTGGTTGCCATGCGTTTTGCCACTTTTGAGGCAGCTTTTTGCACCATAGGTTCGATTTCTTGGTAGTTTGGGATGCCTTTGACGCCGCGTTTGCTGTTGATGTATTGGCTTATGGCGGCTTGGGTGGTGCCGAGCTTTTTGGCAGCCGCGTTCTGGGTGAGGTTGTATTTGGTTATTAGTTCTTTTGCGACGAAGCTTCGGTAGATAGGTAGAATATGGCGGGCTACGCTTTCGCAGGAAAACGACATGTTTCTTCGACTCTGGATATAACACACTTATACTTAAGAAGTGTGGTCTCATCAGAGCATTCTTAGCAAGTCGGCTTTGGTTATGATGCCTGCCATCACGCCCTTCCTTGAAACCAGTACCCCAGAGTAAACCTGTAACAGGCTCGAAATCAAAGATAATGGGGCGTCTTCACTGACTTGTGGGAACGCTTCTTCCATGATTTTTTCGGTTGGCAGCTTGCTTATTTCGGCGAGGTCTTTGCCATCAAGGATTTGGCGCAGGATCGTTTTTTCGGATACGCTACCGACGGATTGTTTTCCGTTGAAAACGGGGATTTGTGAGTAGCCGTGTTCCTTCATTAATTGAACGACTTTTGCTATAGGTTCTTTTTTTTGTACGGTGACGACTTCGGTGTGGAGTATTTTTTCTGCTTGAATTCTGTTTTTTGCTTCGAGGCGTTCGAGGACGCCAAATATGGTTTTGACTTTTGTGTAGGATGAGTCGATGGTGCCTGCTTCGAGTTTTGCTATTAGACTTTGGCTTACACCTGCGAGTTTGGCTAGTTCGGATTGTTTTAAGCCTAGTTGACGGCGTTTTTTGGCTATGTCTTCAAGTGTGGGAAACATGGGTTAGTAATAGTTGTGGTTGTTTGATATTCTTTTTGGAATATTTCTGTCAAAAAGGCATATAACGGCGTTATCCAATGTTGTGTAAACATCAAACCAAAGGAGCATCAACAAATGGCACACAAAAAATTAGACACGCTCGCGCTGCATGCGGGGCAAGAAACAGCCGACCCTACCACAGGCGCCCGAGCCGTTCCAATATACCAAACCAGCTCGTTCGTGTTCAAAAGCACTGAACATGCTGCGAATTTATTCGCGTTAAAGGAAGTAGGTAACATTTACACTAGAATGATGAACCCGACCACAGACGCTTTCGAGAAACGCGTCGCTGCCATCGAAGGAGGCACAGCTGCACTTGCGGTAGCATCTGGGCAAGCGGCTGAAACCTTGTCGCTTTTAGCGATTACGCAGGTCGGCGACGAAATCGTTGCGGCAAACAACCTTTACGGCGGAACCTACCAGCTTCTACACTACACCTTCGCAAAACTTGGCAGGAAAGTAGTTTTCGTTGATTCCTCTAAGCCCAGCGAATTCAAAAAAGCCATCACAAACAGGACACGGGCAGTGTACGCTGAAACCATCGGCAACCCCAAACTGGACGTACCTGACTTCGAAGCCATCGCAGCGGTAGCACATGAAGCTGGACTCCCGTTTGTTGTGGATAACACGGTAGGCGTCGGTTTAGTGCGTCCCATAGACTACGGCGCAGACATCACCATAGCCTCAGCCACAAAGTACATCGGCGGACACGGAACCAGCATAGGCGGCATCATCGTCGACTCGGGCAAATTCAAATGGAACAACGGTAAATTTCCCGAGTTCACCGAACCCGACCCAAGCTACCACGGCATCAAATACTGGGATGCCTTCGGGAATTTCCCCGGTTTAGGCAACGTGGCTTTTGCATTCAAGGTGCGTGTGCAGTTGCTGCGAGATTTAGGTCCAGCGTTAAGCCCATTTAACTCGTGGCTGTTCTTGCAAGGCTTAGAAACCTTACCCCTTCGTCAGCGCAAGCACAGTGAGAACGCGTTAAAGGTCGCAGAGTTCCTCAAACAGCACCCGCTGGTCAGTTGGGTGAACTACCCAGGGCTAAAAGAGCATCCCAGTCATAAGCTAGCAAAGAAGTACTTGAAGGGCAATTACGGCGGCATCGTGGGTTTTGGCATCAAAGGCGGCTTAGAAGCAGGCAAACGCTTCATCGAATCGGTTAAGCTGTTCTCGCATCTAGCAAACATTGGCGACGCAAAAAGCCTTGTAATTCACCCAGCCTCAACCACACACCAGCAGTTAACGCCCAAAGAACAGGCGGCGACAGGTGTCACCCCAGACTATATTCGCTTGTCAGTAGGTATCGAGGACTTCGAAGACATCAAAGACGATTTAGAACAAGCCCTGCAAAAGGCAGCAAAAAGGTGAAAAGAACTAAAAAACCAAATATCTACATCTGCTGGAGGAAACTCAGAAACGGCAAGCACTAGCTTAGGCGTCGTGGAAACCCAGTACTTTACATTTGCTGCACCGCCAAACGAGTTGACGCTGGAGTCAGGCGAAAAACTCGGACCCATAACCTTAGCATACGAAACGTATGGTAAACTCAACAAGGACAAGTCAAACGCTGTGCTGGTGTTGCATGCCTTCAGCGGAGACGCTCACGCGGCAGGTTGGCACAAAGGCGACAAAGATGCTGGTTGGTGGGACGACTTCATTGGACCAAACAAAGGCATCGACACAAACGAGTACTTTGTGATTTGTAGCAACGTCCTCGGCGGTTGCCGCGGTTCCACGGGTCCCAACTCAGTTAATCCGTGGACTGGGAAGCCGTACGGTCTTGATTTTCCTTTGGTTACAATAGGCGACATGGTTAACGTGCAGCGGCATCTCATCGACTATTTGGGCATCGATAAGCTCGTGGCGGTTGTGGGTGGTTCTATGGGTGGCATGCAGGTTCTTCACTGGATGGTTTCGTACCCTGAGAAAATGCGTTCGGCAATTCCCATTGCAACAACATTGAAGCATACGCCTCAGCAAATTGCGTTCAACGAAGTTGGGCGACAAGCAGTGATGGCTGATCCTGACTGGCAAAACGGCAACTACTACGGCAAAACTGCTCCATCGAAGGGCTTAGCAGTAGCACGGATGATTGGGCACATCACCTACATGAGTGACGCCTCCATGGCGGAGAAGTTTGGCAGGCGCGTCCGCACAGACAAGGAGAAATTCAAGTTTAGCGCAGACTTTGAGGTGGAAGGTTACCTGCGTTACCGCGGAGACAACTTCGTGAAACGGTTCGACGCCAACAGCTACCTATACATAACCAAAGCTATCGACTACTTCAACATCCTAAATGGGCACAGCCTCGGCGATGTCTTCAAAGGCTTAAAGGCAAAAGTGCTTGTTCTCGCGTTCAAGTCCGACTGGCTTTACCCTGTGTATCAGGCGCAGGAAATCGTGAAAGCATGCAAACTGGCGGGCGTAGACGCTTCATACTGCGAGATTAGTAGCACGTATGGACATGACGCGTTCTTGCTGGAGATTGAACAGGAAACGCAGCTGATTAAGCACTTCCTTAAAGCGGTTGCAAATGGAAATGGCAACGGTGACAAATACACATGACACGGCAGACAAGTAAGATAGAGAATGAAGTCATTTCAAATTGGGTTAGCAGTGGCGCTTCTGTGCTGGATTTAGGCTGCGGCAACGGCGAATTACTTACACTTCTAATAAACGAGAAACAGGTTCGCGCTCAAGGCATAGAACTCCAAGACTCTGCAATTTACCAATGCGTTGCGGCAGGCTTAAGCGTGTTCCAACAAGACATCGACATAGGTTTAAGCGAATACGCCGACAAAAGCTTCGACTACGTTATCCTAAACCAGACATTCCAGCAGGTCAAAAAACCTGATTTTGTCCTAAAAGAAGCACTCCGAGTGGGTAAACATGTAATCGTGGGCTTCCCCAACTTCGTGTATATTCGTGCGCGACTCCAAATTTTCTTCCAAGGCAAAGTGCCTGTGACGCAATCTCTGCCCTACGAGTGGTATGATACACCGAACCTTCATTTCCTTAGTATCGTGGACTTTCAGGAATACTGCAGGAGAGAGAAAATACAGATTGAACAAGCAGTTTTTGTTGCTAATGGCAGGCATATTAGGTTTTTTCCAAATGTTTTCGGGGAAACTGGTCTCTTCTTGTTGGCTACGTGAGAGAAGTTCATGTAAATTGTGGGGGTTGGTACGCGCAGAATTTAACTTGGACAAGACTATTTCTGTTTAGCTGTTTGTTTTCGAAATAAATAATCTGAATGTTTATTAATTACCATAGTTACGTTTTAAGTTTATAGTCGAGGATGAAAGGAGAAAATGAAACATGCATCAAAACTAGCTGTACTTCTCTTAGTCTTTTTGCTAGTTTTGTCCATGAGCATTATGGTTTACGGTCAAACTCAAGTTCAGGTCACAATCAGAGACCCATATGTTCCTAGCAACGGAGCACTCGGGAACTCAGCGGACGGCTACTGGGTGGGAGAAATTCCAATTACTGTCAGCGGCAGTTCGGTTCCTGCGCAACAGACAAATTCGTATTGTATTGACTTTGATGGAACGATATACATCGGTAGTACTTATGATGCTTCAGTGACGACTGCTACTGACACTGCTGAGTGGAGAGCTGTGGGCTACCTTTTGACGTGGTATTCGCCACCAACTAGTAATGATGCAGCTACATCCAATCAGGTGGCAGTTTGGCGTTTGCTTAACACGACACGGGGAACGAACTATGTTAAGCCCAGTTGGCTCTCTGCAAGTTATGACGCAGCGGGCAGTGTTTTAGCCGATGAAGCATGGGGCAAAGACATTCTCAGAGATGGCGATGTGTTTCAGTGGGTTTCACCTGTAACGTTTAACCAGTCGTCTGTTGTGGCAAATCCAGGACAGACAATTACATTCATGGCTCATCTTGCAAGTTCTGGTGGTGCGCCACGAGCTAATGTGCGGGTGGTTTTCACAGCAACCCTTCAGCCCGGAAACGTTGTATTGAGCTCGACTTATGTTAATCCAGGTGTAGCATTCACGGATAACAATGGTGATGTGGCAGTTAACGTTGAAGTACCTAGTGATGCGGCTGTTGGTACAAGCATCGAAGTAAAAGCGCACACATATGGCGTTTGGGCACAACAGTACTTGGACCTTACAAATCCGAATGCACAGGACCTCATTGCAACCGACACTGCGTTTAGTTTGACATTATCAAGCAGCGTAAGCATAACAACTTACCTTTTTGTTGTTCCTGAGAGCTCGCTGGGTGCTTTAACTGTGTTAGTTGCCTGTTTTGGCAGCTTCGGAGTCTGGAGAGTTTATGGGCGTACCAATACCTATTCTTCAAACAGTTCTTAAGCGCCTCTTTTTCTTTGCCCGGGGAGCTTTTTAGTTGTTTGATATATCGAGATTCGACCTATTCTGCGTTATGAAATTATTCTTTCCACGTAACTTCGCTTATATCATATCTCGCGACACTTGAGATATTGTCGGATAAACGGGGATGTTTAGAGTGCAGGCCATTGAACAACAACCATTTGCGCGGTTAGAGCGATTTGAACGGTTTGGTTTTGCCTCGACGCAAGTGATAATTGCGGCGTTAAATGAGGAACAGGGAATCGGGCTTACAATAACTGAGCTTCAGGCGAGTCTAGGTACTCCGCGGGTCATTGTTGTTGATGGAAACAGTCGCGACAGGACAGTGGAAGTCGCAAAGAACTGTGGTGTAGACATACTTTTCCAAGATGGTATTGGAAAAGGCGACGCTATATCAAAGGCGCTCAAATATACGGGTGCTTCAGTTGAGTATGTGGTGTTCACAGACGCGGATTACACTTATCCTGCAGAGTACGTGCCTGAAATGATCAAAATGCTGGAGCAAAATCCTGCGGTTGGTATGGTTTGTGGAAACCGATTTAACGGCAAAGTAGACCCCAAAGCGTTGCGCAGCCAATTCTACTTCGGGAACAAGCTGTTGGCATTTGCTCACAATTTACTTAATGGCGTTTCCTTGAATGACCCACTGACGGGATTGAGAGTTATCCGTGCCGATTTACTCAGAGAATGGGCTGTGAAATCAAAGAGCTTTGACATCGAAGTGGAACTAAACAGCCTTGTGGAAAGAAAAGGCTACAAAACAATTGAAATGCCCATCTGCTACCGCCAGAGATTAGGCGAGAAGAAACTCAAAATGAAACACGGCGCAACAATACTTAAACGAATATTTACAGAAACAATTCAAAATCAAAGAAAGCACTGAGTAACGACAAACTTTCTTTCTTCGCAACATGCTTTCAGCCTCAAACAAATGGGTCCATAGTTTTCCAAATAGTTATTATCTGAAATCAGTAAACTTTTAATTGCATCTGTAAATAGCAGAGGTATAAACTTCCTGAGTACAGCAGATACCTAGAATAACGGGGAAATATATTTTGCTGGAAATGAATTTTATGTCCATATCCGCGGTTCATAAGTTAGTTAAATAGCTTAAGCATAGTATGGTCCAGAAACATGGAGGAACTTCAATGAACGAAAATCGCACAGGAAAAGAAAGAAATACACTTGAAGCCAAAATGGCTACCGTCTTCGCCGAGAAAATCAAACTACTTTCGACAGATTTGCAAAAAATATTGATAGATGACATGGTTACCGCGTTCGAAAATAGGTTAAACGTGTTAAACCGCGCACAGACAGACACCGCATTCTGAGTCCGAACAATGGAAAAACCATGAAGTTCCAATACATAAAAATTATATACGAATACATAAGAAACCTGAAAAGAAGTGACGTGGAATGAGGCGATCAAAACTCGAAATGTATGTGGATATACTCAAAGTGCTGGCGCACCGAGGACCACTAAAACTGACGCATATCATGTACAAAGCAAACGTCAACTGCAGTGTACTCAAAGAGTACTTGGACTTCCTCATCAAACAAGGTCTCGTTGAAGAACGAACCGCCGGCAAAAGCAGAGTAGTCTTCGCAGTTACCCAACGCGGCATAACCGTACTCAAATACTTCCGAGAACTCAAACAAGTACTGCCAATAGTCGAAGAGGCCCGAAACCAAGCACCCGTGCCCTTCTAAACTTCGCCCTTTTCAACAAAAATAACATTTCAAATAATATACAATTTTTAACCCCCACAAATCAAAATAGCCCTTTTTAGTAGGATACTCCAAATTAGTATCCATGTTTCGCAAGACTTAATAAACAGTTAGAGTCTAACTGTTCAACGTAGACACAATGTGATGTGGGGGCAGTGTATGAGTAAAGATGAAGTTTTGGGGAAAAAGCCGCTTGTTATACTTGAGAAGATAAAGGAAAATTTGGAGCGGTTGAATGAGAAGATGGAAGTGATTATTGAGCTTCAAAGGCATGATTCAAAAGATGTGCCGCAGTCTCTTTCTGATGCGCCTTTGGATGTGATGACTTTGTTGTCTATGCCTGATCATCTTCGGAAAACTGCAATGACTGTTTGTCGTGCTGGTAGAGCAACTGCTGATGAGATTTCGCAGCAGACCAGTAGGGCACGTGCTGTGGAAAGTGCTTATTTGAATCAGCTTGTGCTTATGGGGTATTTGAAAAAGGAGCGCAAAGGGCGAAAAGCGTACTTTTACGCAGATAAAGAAAGTTAAGGATGAAAAGTCACATGGGAAAAATAATTGCGGTTCACTCGTACAAAGGCGGAACTGGGAAGACTCTTCTTTCTGTAAATTTGGCGGCTACCTTTGCTAAGCAGGGAAAGAAAGTCTGCTTGTTTGATCTTGACTTTAGAGCACCCAGTCTTTTTGCCATACTCAAGCTTGAAAACGCTGAATGCTGGTTTAACGACTACCTTAACAATACCTGCGACATCAACAAAGTTCTCATAGATGCAAGCAACAAGATTCCTAGTAAAGGTAAATTGTTTGTTGGTCTTGCAAATCCAGCTACCGAAGCAATCCGGGACATGTCTGCAAAGGACCGAAAATGGGAAATGCGTGCATTGGGTAGATTGCTGTATCTGAGGAATGCACTGTTAAATGACAAAAGCTTTGACTATTTAGTTTTTGACACAAGCCCTGGTTTGCAATATTCCTCCATTAATGCCATAGTTGCTGCTGACTTAGTTGCAGTAGCTACAACAGGTGACCGTTCTGACGTTGATGGAACAAGGCGTATGTTGCGTGAGCTCTACAATTTATTCGAAAAGAAGACAGGTATTGTCATAAACAAAGTACTGGACTACAATTCAAAGAACCGCCAAGAAGAACTGTACGACAGGATCAAAAACACATACCAAGTTCCTTTGCTGGGTATAGTGCCGTGCTTCTGCGATATCTTGCGGGCTGAAGGCAACTTTATATTTGCTCAAGACAAACCTGAGCATCCGTTCTCAAAGTTGCTAGATGAAATGGCAAAGAAAATCGATGCGAACGAAGTCCGATAAACAAAAAACACTCCCTTTTTCCATCTTTTTGTACATCGGTTAATTGTGTTTGTATACGAAAGCATCAACAAAACACACCGTAAAAGCTTAATGCCCCCACAAAAACACTGTAAGATGAGAGAACACGCATGGACCGATCAGCAATTTTGTTAGATGGCGAATTATCCAGCAAGTTTGGGCAAGACAAAGGCAGTCTTGAACTAAACAACAAGCCACTCATCAAGCACGTTGTAGATGCTGTGAAAGTAGTTGCCGAAGAAATCATAATTGTTACTGCCTCGCAAGAAAGTGCTGATAAATACGCAGGAATAGTTGGTTCCACCGTAAAGGTTCTGGTTGATGAGGCAGTTGCAGAAGATTCGCTTGTGGGCGCATTGAAGGGCTTCCAGATTGCCCAGGGAAAATTCTCTTTGCTTTTGCCTCTTGACGCTCCATTCATTTCCAGAGACGTTATAACTTTGCTCTTTGAGCTGTGCCCTGGCCGGTCAGCTGTGATTCCTAGATGGCCCGACACGCAGATTGAATCGTTACACGCTGTTTACCACACCCAAACTGCTTTGGAAGCGGCGAAACTTGCTGTTGGTGAGGGAAATTTGGATGTGTCTGATTTGGTTGAGTATTTGCAGGGTGTTCGTTATGTATCTACGCTTGTAATTCAAGAGTTGGATCCTGATCTTAAGACGTTCTTTAGGGTAAAAACGCCTGTGGACTTGAAGAAAGCTGGAGTGTTGGCTAAACCTAAGCCACGAAAATCAAAGTAACTTTCCAAAGGTTTGTTTTGGGTGCTAAAGGCGTAACATGTACCCAGCTTTTTTGCCATGTTACGCTTCAGGTATTTCTCGGTATACAAAAGCATCAACAAAACACACTTTTCCCGTGTTTGCGCATGTTTATTTTTGAGTTATTGATGTGAATTTTACAGGTTTTGTTCGAAGTTCGTCGAACCTTAAATAATCATGCTGCGGTTTTGCTGAAAAACTGGTCACAACTGAATAAAACAGCGTTTCTGGACCTAACTTTGCCGCATTGGTATTCAAAAGGCGCTAAAAACACCTCAGTCGGTGCACAAATAAGCTTTTTCTTTGCAAATTAGGCTCTTTATACGTTTGTTTTTCTGTCTAAAACCTCTTTTTTAGGGGATGTGTTAAATTTTGTTGGTCGAAAAGTCTTCGTATGGTCACAATTTACAATAAACAGTTAAAAAATGGTTGTCTAACAAAGCAGTTTCTATTGTAACAGCTAAAGACTCTCTTGAAGTGTTCACTTTTGGCTAACGAGCAGCGAACTAGGCAAAAAAGCAGATACTTAGCTATAAGGGCTGTCGGCGTTTTTGTTGTTTGACAAAGCGAGCTAATTTTTCCGAAGCTAAACGAACCTTATATAATCATGCTTTTTCAGCCTTTGAACAGAGCGTTAACTGATAATATTTTGGTGGTAACCTCTGCAAAGTATCCGTAAGCAGTAAGTGACATGTTCTGTCCGGCATTTTATGAATCATTTTTTGTTAATTTGCACTTGTAGAAGGCGTTCTAGGCGAAAAATTTGATCTTTTTCACTTTTTGAGTGCTCAAATTGTTTCCGAAAAACTTTCGTATGTTCATAATTTACACTAATGGATTAAAAAACTGGTGGTGCATAAAGATGGATTGGCAGTTTACAGTTAAAATCCATGGTGCTGCTGCTAAATTTTGGGGTGCGAAACGCGAAGACGCAGCTGGAAACGGCGGGATTTCTCAGGCATTATTACGGTTACGTTTCGCCCATAATTTGGATGGTGACTGTTCTTTTGCGTGGGTAAACGTCGGTTTCAACAAAAAGCAGCGACTGCCAGGTCCCAAATTCGGTTTTGCCATCGACCACGGGCAGGGTTCTGTCAGGTGGAAGCAGCATTGACCTTAAGTGAGCATGCGCATTAGATGGATGATGGTACATGTCACGGTTGGGCACGAGTTTTTCTAGAAAAACTTTGATGTCTTCTAGCAGTGCGGGGTCGTTTTCTGTGAGAATTAGGATGCCTGTGGCGTGAGGCGCGAAAACATGAGCTAAGCCGTTCCGGATGTTTGATTTTGTGACTGTTTCTTGAACTTGGTCAGTGATGTCTACAAAGCTGATTGCACTTTTCGTGGAGAAACTCAAATGTTCTGTGAAAACTTTGAATGGAACCATGTGTATTCGCCAATTGTTTATTCTTGTTTAGTGTTCAAAAAGTTTCTGGTAACTTAGTTTGTTATGTATTTATCATCTGTCTTTGTTGAGACAAACGTATTTTTGGGCTGATTTTTCGCCAATACAAGGATGCCCCTATTTTTTGCTGTTGTTTGACCCCCCTCTCTGCAGCTACCTACCCCCCTCTATAAATAGAAACAACTACCGCTTAGACTTTGAGTCTACCACAAAGCCCCTTTCTGCAGAACAAAACTTAACCCCTGACAGGCCCCTGCCGCTTACCTACCCCTTATAGGTTTCTGCATAGATCGCTAACAGGATCCAAATATGTTTGTAGTTTTGTTGCTTTTTTATTCTTTGTTTCTGACTGATTACTCCTTAAGACGCACGCTGCCAACTGGAGCATTATCAACTTCGCAGG
>CALMWK010000021.1 GCA_937873375.1 Candidatus Bathyarchaeota archaeon | reverse complement strand
ATTTAGCCAGCACTTGGGGACCTTAACCTCAGTCTGGGTTGTCCCCCTCTCGGTCATGGAGCTTACCCCCATTAACCCGTTTCCCAAGGTCTACGGCGCGAGTGGATTCGAAGTTTGAAAGAAAAGTGGAACCTTTCGGCTCCTTGTTTTCCAATCAGTGCTCTACCCCACTAGCCACCTCGCTCGGGACTAGACTGAGATCTACTTCGGATGGAACTAGCTATCACCAGACTAGATTGGTCTTTAGCCCCTATCCCCAGGTCTGAGGAACGAATTGCACGTCAGAACCCCTACGAGCCTCCATTAGGCTTTCGCCTAACTTCGCTCTGCCCAGGGATAGATCGTCTGGTTTCTAGTATGTATAGCCGTGACTACGGGCCCTTTCAGACCCTGCGCCTGGCTCCTTGCGGAGTTGCGCGCTTGTTGGTTTCCCTATGCTTACGGGTTTTGAACCCTTAGGCTTGCCACAGCCATAAACTCCCCGGCCCGTGTTTCTAGACGGAACGTGCAACCCTGGTACTCCTCCTTTGTACTGCCGCTTCACAGCGGTTTCCTTTTGGAGGTATCTGCCCTTCTGGGCTGCACACGTCTGTAACTGTCTGGTTTCAGGCACTTTTCACCCCCATTCCGGGGTACTTTTCAGTTTTCCGTCACCGTACTAGTGCGCTATCGGTCTTGAGGCGTATTTAGTCTTGGAAGTTGGTGACTTCCGATTTTCCACTCCAAAACCATGGAATGGTAGTCTGGGACTCCTGCTCAACTCTTTCTGGTTTGTGCTTAGGGGGCTGTCACCCTCTTTGGCAGGCCTTTTCAGGCCACTTCAGCTTGACCAGTGAAGAGGTAGCTGGGCCCTTAACTCTACATCTCCCGCAAGTTTCCTTGTGGGATTCGGTTTGGACTTTTCCCATTTCGCTCGCTGCTACTAAGGGAATCCCGTTTTGGTTTCTTTTCCTCCCCCTACTAAGATGCTTCCGTTCGGGGGGTTCCCGCTCCGTGAGGGAGCATTACTGGGAAGTCCCATTCAGGTATCCACGGTTCGATGGCTGCATGCGCCTACCCGTGGCTGTATCGCCGCTTGCCGCGCCCTTCGTCAGCTCTCAAGCCGAGCCATTCTCCAGACAGCGTTGGCATGTTCGGGCCTTGGTGGTATCTATTGGCGTTTGGTGAAACCTTACATACTATGTTGTTGCGTCGCTTTTGGCCTATGCGTGGTGTCATGTGAGCTTTTCTTGTGCGTCAAGATGGCTCTATCCACCCTTCACTCCAATCTGTTTGGGATGGGAGTTGCATTTTTGATGGTATATGATAGATTGCTGAATTGTCTTAGAAGCGCTTTTCGGTAATATAAGTGTTGTGGGGTTGTTTGTGCGGGTTTTGTGGGGGTTTTTGTTGGTGTTGTTTGCGGTTTTTGGTGTGGTTGTTTGTGGTGTTGTGTGTTGTTGGCGTGTAAAAGTGGTGGTTGCTGTGGTTTTGTTGTACTAGGTATATGGGGGTGGTGGCTGATTAGGGTTTTGTTTTGTTGTTTTTTGGTTAGATGTTGTTGAAATTTGATTGCTATACACAACTTCTATGGCTCTGTTTGTTAGGTTGCGTTTTGCTTTTTAGTTTGTTTTGTTGGTCTATTTTGGTTGTGTAGATAGTAAAAAGCAGATTTGGCTGTGAGGTACGTCTAAGTGTCGGAAAGGCAAATTCCTGTTTTGCCTAAAGACGTTTATGTCTCTACGCACATTGGCTCAGCAACAACCACATCAACTGACTCTTCAGTGCTTGCCTTTTGCGGGTCGTTTTTCTTCAGTGCCCGATATTTTCCACAGTAGTTTCCTCCACCGTGGACGCATGTGTAGCTTGACGGAGAATACTCGCCGCACAAATGGGCGTCCTTGCACGTTACCCTATCCAAATCTAAGAAAGACGAAATTCTTCGCAGAATATCTCCCATGCAATTCGCCTCCTGCGCATTTCGCAGAGGATTTTTCCCTACAATCCCAAAGTGAATTTCAACTAATAATTTCATGTGTGTAACACAACAACTACGACAACTCAAAACACGAGACTCCCGTTTGCAGTATAAACTGTTAACTGAAAGTTTGCATGGAAAACAGATAACCACAGACGGTACAGAACCAACAGAATCGGACTTCTGATAGGACCCTATCGTTTTTGCTACCCCCTTCCCTTTTTTAGCGTCTGACGCTGACAGGTTTTGACCCTTAGTAGACTCCCCTATCTTTTGCCTACCCTCTCCCCCCTACCTTTAGAAACCCCGATTTGAGCCCCTTTTTTAATTCTGGATTCAAATCGGGTTTAGTCTGCGGCTGGGAAAGGCGCGTTTCGGCGGAATTCGGCTCAAAAAGGCTGGTTTTGGCGCGTTAGTTTTTTATTGTTCTCTTCCCGTTTAGATTGCTTGGAGTGTGTTTGTTGACTTGAAGGTTGTTGCTTTCAATGGCAGTGCACGAAAAGACGGAAACACTGCTTTGCTTCTCAAACGTGTCCTCAGAGTTCTCGAAGCAGAAGGCATAGAAACTGAGTTGGTTCAGCTTGCGGGCGAAAACATCCGCGGCTGCAACGCGTGCCGAACATGCTACGAAACCAAGAACAAGCGCTGCATCATCGAGGACGACAAAGTCAACGAGTACATAGCCAAGATGGTGGAAGCCGACGGCATCCTGTTGGGTTCGCCGACTTACTTTAGCATGATGACGCCCGAAATGAAGACGCTAATCGACCGCGCAGGCTACGTCGCCAGAGCCAACAACGACATGTTCAAACGCAAAGTGGGCGCAGCCGTCGTCGCCGTCCGCCGCGCAGGAGGCATGCCAACGTTCGACGCGATTAACCACCTGTTCTTCATAAGCCAAATGATAGTGCCTGGAAGCAGCTACTGGAACATAGGCGTGGGCTCAAAGAAGGGCGACGTAGAAAACGATGAAGAAGGCATGAAAACCATGGAAGACCTGGGCAGAAACATGGCATGGCTACTTAAGAAAACACAAGCCTAACCGCTTTATGACTGCATTGCGAGTTCCACGCCGGGTATCCTCTTTTTCTCATAAATTACATCCATTATTTTGGCGAAACCAGTTATCCACACGAAATAGATTGCTCCAATAACAATCCACACGGGTAGGATTTCATAGTTGCTGCCTTTAATTGCAAGACCCGCACCCACCAAGTCCATGAAACCCAAGTAGCCTAAGGTGGCGGTACTTTTTGTTAAGGAACAGAACTCGTTGGTCCAAGAGGGGATTACTATTCGATAAGCCTGCGGCAGAATCACATAGCGAAGCGTCTGAATTTTTGACATCCCCGTCGATAAACCTGCCTGCATTTGATCATCCAATATGGTTTCCATTGCGCCTTTCACGTAGCCTTTTTGGTAACCGGCACTGTTTAATCCAAAAACCAAAAAAGCCAAAATAGCATGATCAATCTGGAGATTAAGTATTGTCGGCACAGTATACACTGCAAGAAAAAGTTGTACAAACAGCGGACTTCCCCTAAAGATTTCTACGTAAACGGCGATTGCTGCTTTGACAGGTTTTTTACCGTAAATGTCGCCAATTGCCAGCAGAGTCCCCAAGCCCAACCCCAACAGAACCCCGAAAAGTGTAATTTCCACTGTCAGGAATAACCCTTGAACAATCCACCCTTGATGCATTGGGTTGAAGAGGAATTCTAACATCACTTATTCCCTAGTGGTCCGATTTATGATTCGTGTCATGAATTGTTTAGCTCGATCCGTATTTGGAGCATTAAAGAACAGTGACGGAGGCCCAGTTTCGACAACTTTGCCTTCATCGTAGAATATCATTTCCTCAGCTACTTCACGGGCAAACGGCATTTCATGGCTCACTATCAGCATGGTTGTGCCTTCCTTTGCGAGGTCGCGTAGCGTGTCGATGACTTCTCCTGTGAGCTCTGGGTCTAGCGCGGAGGTAGGCTCGTCAAGGAGAATAATGTCGGGGTTACGGGCTATGGCTCTGGCTATGCCTACACGCTGCGCTTGTCCGCCCGACATCTGTGCAGGGTACTTGTTGATGCAGTCAGAAACCTTCACCTCATTCAAAGCATCCAACGCACGTTTACGGGCTTCTTCCTTAGGCAATTTAAGCACCTGCCGAAGCGCCAACTCCACGTTTCCTAAAGCCGTGAGATGACGAAACAGGTAAATGTGTTGGAAGACAAAGCCGATTCTTGCACGGGCTTTGTTTAGGTCGGCACCAGGGGCGGTTAAGCATTCATCTCCCAAGTAGATTTCGCCCTTATCTGGAATGTCAAGCATAGCCATGCAACGCAGAAAAGTGCTCTTTCCTGAGCCGCTGGGACCAAAAATCAGTTTGATGTCGCCTTTCCTGATCTGCAGTGAAACGTTTTTGACCGCTTCTACTTGATGCTTCACGGGGACGTTGCACGCGGCGTCTCCTTTTTTGATTTTTTTGATGCTGTAGGTTTTGTATACGTTTCTTGCTTCCATTACGAAGTCTGCCATTTTTCTACAACCCTATTTTCTTCTTTCTCTTGTTTCCCCATTTATCAAGCCAGAAGGCAAAGGGGAACGTTAAAGCGATGTAAATTGCTGCGCCAAGCACGAACGGTGTAACATAGTCTCCAGGTCCACTCTTAGCTAACTGTAATGATCGCGTCATCACTTCCGCTAAGCCGATGACGTAAACGTAAGCTGAATCTTTAATGAGCAGAGCATACTCGCTGCCTAAACCTGAAGTGGAAAAATTGAAAACCTGTGGAATCATGATGTACCATATTGCCCTCCACTTGGAGAAACCGACAGACATGCCGGCAATCATCTGTTCATCTCCAACACCTCGGATTGCGCCCCTATAAATCTGCGATTGATTGGCTGCGCTTCTCAACCCTAGTACGAAACATGCCACAAAGAAAGCGTTGCCGAATGGAAATGGGAAAAATGGTCGTAGACCAAAAAAGAAAAGTAGGAGCAAAACGATTTCTGGGACGCCACGAAATATTTTTTCGTATGCGTCAACTACAAAGCTGATTTCTTTTTCGTAAACCCTGATGAATGCGAGAGGTAAACCTACTACTATGCCAATTAAGAAAGAAAAGATAGAAATGGAAAGAGTTAGAGGTACTCCTTCCAATAGGATGATGAATTGTTGCCAAACGTCCAATACTGATCACGTTGGTTTATGCATGCCATTTTGCTTTTAGTTGGTCTACTGTGCCGTCGTAGATAAGTTGCGCGAGTGCGCCGTCCATTTTGTCTAGCAGAGTGTGTGAGTTTTTAGCGACGAGGAACGCGACTGGATAGTATGGATGGCTGTAGACGACACCCAGGTCTTTTCCTTGGGCTTGGAACGTTGCGATCCAGCTAGTGGTGATTGGCGTTTCAGCGTATACCGCCTGTACGCTTGGGTTTCCGCTAGTCAGGTCTTGGAATGGTGATGCAGAGTCACTCCATGTTCTGATGTCTACGCCTGCATTTTGAAGTTCCTCTTGTTCAACGTTTCCAGCTTGTACCCCTACGGTGATGCCTAAGTTTTTGAAGTCTTCCAGCGAGTTTAAGGTGGTTATGCCTTTGGCTGCCATGGTGCTCGTTAGCATTACTACTTGACCTTCTGTTGTGCTGTGTGGTAGAGTGAAGGAAACTTGGTCTAACCTTTCTGGCGTAACAGAGAAGCCGCTGACGCCCATGTCGAGACTGCCTTGCTGCACGGAGAGGATGATGTTGTCGAAGCCTACGTCGTTCCATTGTATGGTTAACCCTAATTTCTGGGCGCATGCGTTTGCTAGATCCACTTCGAAGCCTACGATTTCGTTGGTGACGGTGTCTCGCAATTGGTAAGGCGGCCATGTTGGGTCGGTACCGACTTTAATAACGCCTGTTTTTTGTATGTTTTCCCAAACAGTATCGGTGGTTGCCGAGTTTTGCGCGATAAGGAACGGGCTTGAAACTAAGCCTATGACAAAGCCCACAACGAGCATTACTACAACTATACCTATAGTCAATATTTTTGCCATATTTAACTTCTCCCAGACGTCTTATTTTAATGGTTTATGTATTTAAATTTAAGCGTATTCCGATTTTTCAGTTTTTCTCTCGAATTGGCTGTTTGTCTCTAACCGAGACGAGTGTTATAGCTATGATTATGAGGAAGGCTCCGATGGTGGAGAACACAGTAATAGGCTCTTTCAACACAATCACAGAGGCGACAACCGCCACCACTATTTCAGACAACAACAGCACCGTAGATGTGGAAGCGGAAAGATGTTTGAGTCCCTCTAGCCACAGGTAGTATGGTATGACCCAGCATACAATTGCTGTGTAAATAATTGCTGCCCACGCTGTGCCCGACAAATCAAAGAATCGAGGTCCCGCCAAAACTGAGAAGGGCACAATTGAAAGCAGTGTTATCACAAGCACCCAAGTCATAGCTTGAAAAATCGCCGAAGTTGAACCCATAATTAGCTTTTTGTTATAAACCATAAAAAATGCCCATGCAACACCGGAGACAAGCAGCATCAAGTCCCCGATAAGCTGTCCACCGCTTAACCCTGAAAAATCTAGGTTAGTGCTTACAAAGATAATGCCTACCAAACCAAAGAGGACGCCAACAATTTTCTTGCGGGAAAAGCTTTCACCCAGCAGTCTGGGGCTTAAAAGTGCAACCCATATAGCGCTGAGATTTATGAAAAGCGCAGCCTTTGCCGCCGTGGTGTAATTCATGCCAACATACTGCAGCAGGTATCCTGAGGCGTTGGCGATTCCTAAGAAAACCAGCAGTTTCTTTTCCGTTATCTTAAATTCCAGTTTCCCGAGTAACCGCATGACCACCACCAATGTAACAGATGCAAATAGAAAACGCCAGAAAACAAACGCAAACGGGTCAATTGTTGATAGCCCAAGTTTTATGATTGGAAAAGACGTGCCCCATAAGACGCCTGCCAGTATTGTAAAAAAGACGGCTTTGCTTTTCTGGTTAGAAAACAGATTAGGCAAAGCTTGTTTTTCTCCTTTCCCTTCTCATAGCTCAACTTTGGTTAATAAGCATTGCAAATGCAAAAGCAACCTAATAAAAGAAAGGGCAGAGAAAAAAGGAGAGCGAAATTATTTCATTATTGCCTTGAGGTCTTCATCAGCTGTCTTTGTCGGCATGATGTTGAAGTTGTCCACCAGCACTTTGAGCACGTTCGGCGTAATGAATGCGGGCAGGCTTGGTCCTAAGCGGATGTTTTTGACGCCCAAGTACAGCAGCGACAGCAATATGGCGCAGGCTTTCTGCTCGTACCATGACAGAATCATCGACAGCGGCAACTCGTTGATGCCAACCTTGAACACGCCTGACAGCGCCTGAGCAATTTTCACAGCAGAGTAAGCATCGTTACACTGCCCAACGTCCAACAGTCTGGGTATGCCGTCGATTGCACCTAAGTCCATGTCAAAGAACCTGAACTTCCCACACGCCAACGTCAGAATCACCGTGTCTTTGGGTGCCTTCTCAACGAACTCTGTATAGTAGTTTCGTCCAGATTTAGCGCCGTCGCAACCACCGACCAAGAAGAAGTGACGTATGTGTCCTTTTTGAACAGCCTCGACCACTGCACCAGCCACCGCCAACACAGCGTTCCTAGCAAACCCAACCATCACGGTCTTGCCGCTTTTGTCTTCAGCAAATCCAGGCAGCTCCAACGCTTTATCAATGACCGCCTTAAAGTTGCCTCCAGTTACATGGGTTACTCCTGGCCAACCTACTGGACCCGCAGTGAAGATATTCTCCTTGTAGTTTTCCAACGGTTTCTGGATGCAGTTCGTCGTCATTAGAATGGCACCTGGAAACGCGGAAAACTCTTGATGCTGATTCTGCCATGCAGTTCCGTAATGACCATACAGATGTGCGTACTTCTTCAGCTTCGGATACCCATGGGCAGGCAACATCTCACCGTGCGTGTAAACATTGATGCCTTTGCCTTCGGTTTGCTTGAGAAGCTCCTCGAGGTCTTTGAGGTCGTGACCCGAGACCAGAATTGCTTTGCCTTTCTTTGCGCCTAGGGGCACCTTTGTTGGTGTTGGGTGACCAAACGCTTCAGTGTTTCCAGCATCCAGAAGCTCCATAGCCCGGATGTTGATTTCACCGCATTTCAAAGCCAAACCAACAAGGTCGTTAACACCCAGAGACTTATCCATGGTTGCAGCGAGACCTTCGTGGATGAAGTCGAAAACTTTGTCGTCTTTTTTACCGAAAGTGTACGCATGGTACGTGTAGGCAGCTACGCCATATAAGCCGTAAGTCAGTATTGACTTAAGAGATAGAATGTCATCGTTAATATTCGCCTCAGTCTTCAGCCCAACACGCTTAGCTTGCTCCATCAGACCTTCAGTGGTATCCTCCAAAGCCAAATTGATAGCACCACAATCAAGCGCATACCAATTGCACTCTCCGGCGACCTGCGCCTTTTGCCGCAACGCATCCCGCAGCTCAACAGTTTTCCGAATGTATCCGATGAATGCGTTTGGATCAAAATTCACGTTCGTCAAAAGCGCAAACAGCGCCTCGCAGGTGAAAATATTGGTTTTCTCATCTCGGACGCCAACTTTCTTGGCTTCAACAGCAACCTGCGATAGACCCTTCAAAGAATAGAGCAACAAATCTTGAAGCGCAGCAACATCAGGGGTTTTCCCGCAAACACCCAAAACTGTGCAGCCTTGGCCTTTCGCTGTTTGTTCACATTGATAACAGAACATTTGTTTTTGACTCATACATGTTTCACCTTACTATGCAGTTAGTTGCGAACGCACATAGATGTTGTCCCTAACATATCAGGGATTACAAAACATGCGCTAAGCAGCCTAACTGCCAAAACACAATAAAGGACAAACGCCCTTTAACACTTTTCCCCTAAAACCACCAACAGGGAAAACAAGAAATACCCACCCAAACCTAACAATGCACATGCAACGCCTAGGCGTAATCGTGCCCTCCTCAAACACCACCGTCGAAACCGAATTCTCCAACATCCTCCACGGCTCCAACATAACCCTGCACACCGCCAGAATGCCCCTCAACAACGTCACAGCCTCAGAACTCGCCGCCATGGAAAAACAAGCAACCACAGCCGCACGGCAACTCAAAGATGCCCAAGTTGACGCAGTGGTTTACGCCTGCACCTCAGGAAGCATGCTCAACGGCTTAGGACACGACATCGCCATAGCCGAGAAACTAACCAAAACCGCAAAATGCCCCGCAGTCGTAACCACCACCGCAGTCATAGACGCTCTCGAACAGCTTCAAGCGCAACGTATCGCGTTGGCAACGCCCTACATAGCGGAAATAAACAAACGGGAAGTGGACTTCCTGAAAGCATACGGCTTTGGGGTAGTAAAAACGGCGTCTTTGAACATAAAAGAAAACCTCAAAATCGGACAGCTAACCCCAACCGACGCTGCAAGTCTAGCCAGAACTGTCGATGTTCCCAGCGCCGACGTGGTCTTCATAAGTTGCACCAACTTTTGTACCTTTGAAGCCATACCAGACTTAGAAGAGGAACTGCAGAAGCCCGTGATAAGCAGCAACTCCGCCACTCTGTGGGCAGCCCTAAAAGTTCTCAAACCAGATTTTCACGCCTGCTTAGGCAAACTATTCAACGCCTACGCTTCGCCTTTGAAGTAGTGCTCCAGCAGTCGTCGCATGCCTCGCCGCGTAATCTCCGACAACGTAGACGGACTGATTCCCAACTTTGCAGCAAGTTCGGTTGCGTCAATTTTTCTTGGGTATTCAAAAAAGCCGCCCTTTAGTGCCAACCAGAAAATCCGCTCCTGCTTCTCTGTCAAAACACCCTCATGAGGCTCAAACTTGCCCATCTTAAGCACATTCACCTTAAGGCCCATGCCTTCTAGAGCGAAAACAATTTTCTGGTAGGCTTCAAAACTGGGCACCATGAAGCTGTACATAATCGTGAAGTCCTCTATGCTTTTGCCTGATACAAGGAAAGCATCACTGGACAGTATGGTGTTGCAGACTCCGCAGCCTTCACTTTCCAACCAAATAGACGCCTTCCCATCGCCCTTACCCTTCGACACAATTGCCTTCAACTCAGCAGGAGGATTCTTAACCTTCTTCACCTCGGCAGGGTCCAACTCAACCAGATGCTTCACCGAACCCCTATTCGAACTGCGCACATCCACAACCTTCAGGTGCCGCAGCCCCAAAGCCGCGCACTTCTTAACTATCGCACACTGCCGATTCTCCACTTCCAAAACCACATGGTAAGGTTTGCGCCACAGATCCTTCATACACATCAAACTACAAATACAAACTAGACGCCTGAAGCGTATATGACTATTTTGCAAAAAACAACCTCAAATCGGCACGCAAGGAAAACCTTTGCAAACTCTTCGTGATTCCAGTAAGGGCTAAATAGTGCCGAACACACTTTCGGTTGTTACTCTAACAGAGGACGATTTAAACATGGAAAACTTCTCAGAGCTCGTTCTCAAACTCGTAGAAGCTACTCGTAACCACGAATACTACCGAGACAAAGAATGCATCAACATGATTGCCAGCGAAGGCATCAAATCACCCGCAGTCAAACAAATGCAAGACCTATCCTCCGACCTAGAAGGCAGATACGCCGAAGGCGAAAACGACCTTGAAGGACACGTGAAGAAACGGTACTATCAAGGTCAGAAGTACATGTCTCAAATTGAGGATTACGCCACCGACCTCATGAAAAGCTTGTTCAAATGTAACTGGGCAGACGTCCGCATCGTCTCGGGCACCCATGCTAACTTAGCCACTTTCAAAGGTTTATCGTTGGCATCGAAAAACCGCAAAATGGTGGTTACCCCTCTAAGCTGCGGCGCCCACATCTCCCACGACTACACGGGTCTGGCAGGCAACGTCCTCGGATTAGAAAACATCAATCACGTTTACAACATAGACGAATTCAACATAGACCCCGACCGCTCAGCCGATGTCATCCGCGCCGCAAAACCCGGCATAGTCACGTTCGGCGGCAGCCTCTTCCTCTTCCCCCACCCAATCAAAGAGTTAAAAGAGGTCTGCGATGAGGTCGGCGCATACGTAGCTTACGACGCATCACACGTTCTGGGGTTAGTGGCGGGCGGAGTTTTCCAAGACCCACTTCGTGAAGGCGCAGACATAATCACCTCTTCAACACACAAGACGTTCCCCGGACCCCAAGGCGGCGTCATCATGGGCAACCTAAACAGTCCACGAATGGAGAAAGCCATCAAAAAGATACAGTTCGCCGTTTTTCCCCTGAGCGCTTCCAGCACCCACCTAGGCAGGCTACCTGCACTGGGCATTGCGGCTCTGGAAATGAAGCTTTTCGGTGCGGAACTGGCAACCCAAATCGTGAAGAACGCGCAGACTGCAGGTCAATACCTGTACGAGAACGGCGTCAAAGTCATATGCGAGAAAAAAGGCTTCACACGCTCACACCAGCTTGCCGTGGACATCCGTAGCTTTGGCGGCGGCAACAAAATCGCTCAAGACCTCGAAGACGCCAACATAATCATCAACAAAAACCTTCTACCCTACGACGACCAAAGCAGCAAAGGCGACCCGTCAGGTTTGCGCATAGGCTTCCAAGACGTAACCCGCAGAGGCTTTCGCGAAGGCGACATAAAACACCTCTGCGACCTTATGCTTGACGTAATCAAAGGCAAACGCAAGCCATCTGAAGTCCAAGCAGACGTCATTGCCCTCAAGAAGGAGTTCAGCACAGTGAAGTACGGCTTTAACAGTGTAGAGGACGCCTTAGCATACATCAAAAAACTTTAAGTGAAAACTCGTTAATCAACTTATGAGGAGCCAGTTGAAATGAAAGTACTGCTAAACGATGGTTTGGAAAAAGAAGGCTTAAAGTTCTTCGAAGACTACGGCATCGAAACCGACACCAAAAAACGGGACTTAAACGCGCTCATAGCCGAGATAGGTCAGTTTGACGCTTTAATTGTGAGAAGCGCCACCAAAGTCACCAAAGAAGTCATCCAAGCAGGCGCCAAAGGCAAACTGAAAATTATTGGACGCGCAGGCGTCGGCTATGACAACATCGACGTGGAAGCAGCATCCCAAAACGGCGTCGTGGTAAAAACCGCGCCCTTCGGCAACACAAACGCCGTCGCAGAACTAACCATCGGCTTAATCCTAAGCGCAGCAAGAAACATCCCGCAAGCACACCATTCCTTAAAGAAGGGCGTTTGGGAAAAAGGCAAACTAAAAGGAACCGAACTCTCATACAAAACCTTGGGCATTTTAGGTTGCGGCAAAATCGGGCAAAGAGTCGCCGAGTTAGCCCGCCGAGGTTTTGACATGGAAGTTTTAGGCTACGACATATGCCCCTGCGCCGAAGCAAAAATAAAATACGTCTCCAAAGAGGAAGTCCTCAAAAACGCAGATTTCATCACCATTCACACGGGCGGAAAAGCAGTCCTAATCGGCGAAAAAGAACTCGCCATTATGAAACCAACTGCCTACATTATTAACACTTCCCGCGGCGCGAACATAGACGAAAACGCACTCTACACAGCACTCAAAGAAAAGAAAATCGCGGGTGCAGCCCTTGACGTTTACGTGAATGAACCCAAAGCGGAAGGCACAGAATTCAAAAACCAACTCAGCGAACTTGGCAACGTAGTTTTCAGCGCACACTTAGGCGCATCCACCGTGGAAGCTCAGCGGGAAACCGCCATAGAAATGGCGCGGGTCATCTCAAACTACCTCATAGGTGGAGACTTCACGAACGCCGTGAACGCAGGCGAAAGCATCGAACTGGAAGAAAAAGCCGTTTACCCCCTGTTTATTCACCACCACGACGTCCCCGGAGTATTCGCGAACATCGACAAGGTCCTCGCAGACAGCAACATAAACATACGCGCAAACTACAGCCGACAAATCAGCAAAGGCGACTATGCAATTTCAGTTTATGTGTTACATCAGAAAGTTGACGCTAAAACTATTGAAGTGCTAAAGAAAATCCCCAACGTCTGCGACGTCAAAATTTAGCCGCCAAAACGGTTTAAAAGAAAATCGAGAGATGTAGAGAAAAAAAGAATTTTCTCTCTACGTTTTTTCTGGTTCTGTTTTTTAGAGTTCTAGTTCTTGTATGAAGGCTCCGTGCCATGTGTGGTACCAGACTTGTCCCGTGTAGCCGTTAACGCTTAGCATGCCGTATGTGCTGCTGCCGTTTAGTACTTCAAGTGTGTAGTAGCCGTAGAACGTTGTTATGTCGCCGACTGTTGTTCCTGGCAGGTAGCTGGTTAGGTACTGTTGCGCGTTGGTTTTTGCCTGCTCAGCAATTACTGGCATTGTCGCTGTTGGCGTGGTCACGTAGATGCCCATCATACCGTTCATTACGCTGTATTTGGTGTTCCACATCATGTTTGGTCCCATTTCAGGCGCAATGCTTCCAGTGTACCTGTCAACTATTAACTCGAAAGCGCCGATTCCCGTGTCTCCTTCTCTGATTTGTACGTAGAAGTTGTATGTGTACTCTTCCACGTGAGCTATGACTAAGTTAGGGTTGCCAATTTGGGCTAGGTAATTCTGTGCTAAAGTGACGGCAGTGGTGATGTTCAACGGGGCGTTAGTGGAGTAAGCTGGCGGTGCGGCGTACCCAAATCGGTATTGCATGCCTCCGCAGCCTCCTATGCCGTTGCCGTAGTATGGTGTTGTTGGTGTTGCCGTTGTTGGGATGGTGGTTTGTGGGTAAGTGTTGTAGTATCCGTATCCACCCATCATGCCGCCGCCCATCATTCCGCCACCGAAACCGCTGTAGCCTCCGTATGTGCCTGCGGTTCCAGTGTAGCTGTTGTATGGTGTTGCTGCGAATCTTCCGCCCATGTATGCAAACGCTGAAGTTGTTATCAATGCGGCTGCAACGACCACAAGGGTCAATGTTGTTATTATTTTCCAAGTTCTCATTCTATACACCTCTACAAACAACTACGTCTGCGCATGGTATAGTAGTTGGCTGAAACAGAAATGAAACAGTTTTGAAACAATCTCTAAAACGAGCTTTTCAACATCAAAACAGGCTAAAGCATACCCAGAATGTGTATGAGGGCACCGTTAACTATGGATACCGTCCAGATAATGAACGTGGGCGTCATCCACTTTTTCCATCGGACACACCCCATTTTTGTAGGTCCCTTGCGTAGCCACGAGGCAACCATAAGGATGCCTAAAACTTCTGCAATTGTTCCCAAAATAGCGTGGAACCACACGTTAACTAAGTTCAAGACTGGAAGTCCGCCAATTCCATCGAAGCCCGCTGAGAAAGTCGGAATCATAACTAAAAAGATTAGAACAGTATGTAACACAACCGCAAGCGCAACCAAATAACCATGCCTCATCATGTTCTTTTTGCTGTTTGCGCCTCTTACAAGGGGCAGCCCCAGTACCAGCAGGAACAGAATCACAATTTGGAGTATTGTAACTTCGTTCATACCTGCTTCACCTCTAGGAGCCCCAGTACCAGCAGGAACAGAATCACAATTTGGAGAGCCAAACTTACATTGCCGACAGGGTCAAGCGGCATGGCTAACACGTACAACTTTCTCATACACCTCAAGACAAGCTAAAATTTGAATGCGACTCCAATTCCCATACTTGAAGTTACCTGAACTCATAAACTTTTTCCAGAATAGCCTTCGAGTGAGAAACCATAAGCTCTAAGTGTACCCGCGAGTTTTCTGTTTCCGATAAGTCATGAAGCTGGGGGTTTTGTTTTCAGGCGGCAAGGACTCAACGCTTGCCCTGCACAAGGCAGCTGAGAAAGAAGAGGTTAGCTGTCTAATCACTTTGCGTTCCAAAAACCCAGAGAGCTACATGTTCCACACCCCCAATATTGACATCACCACGCTTCAAGCTCACGCCTTAGGTCTGCCTTTGGTTGCGAAGGTGACTGAAGGCAAAAAGGAGGCGGAGCTTGATGATTTGCAGGAAGCCATCGCTGAGGCAAAACAAACCTTCCACATCGAAGGCGTAGTCACGGGTGCAGTGGAATCCGTCTACCAAGCCGAACGCGTCCAACGCATCTGCAACCGCCTAGACCTGTGGTGCTTCAATCCCCTCTGGAAACAAAACCAAAAAGCTCTTCTAGAAGAGCTTTTTGGGGCAGGTTTCAAAGTTATAATCTCAGGAGTTTTCGCTTACCCTCTTGATGAAAAGTGGCTGGGAAAAGAAATCAACGCCGACATCATAAGAAAACTGGTGGCGCTCCAGCAAGAGATTGGTTTGAGCCCCTCAGGCGAAGGCGGCGAAATAGAAACCACAGTCTTAGATGCACCCTTATTCAAAAAGAAAATCGAAATCCTCAACTACACCACAGAAGCGAAAGGCAACTCAGGAGTTTTCCGAATCAATCAGGCAAGGTTGGCGCCCAAATGATTCTGGTTGTTGACATGAACAGCAAGGTGAATTCGCTGGGCTTTTTTGAATTCGTCTCGCCCATAGTCGCAGTTGCCAATGAGTTAGACGATTGCAGGGTCAAACACTACACAGAAGTAAGCAACCAAAACCTAAGCCAGTGTAGCAGGATTATTCTTTCAGGCACAGCACTAAAGGACAATGTTGCATCAAATCAACCTGAAAAATTCAGCTGGCTCAAAGAAGTGGACAAACCTGTTTTGGGCATCTGTGCAGGCATCCAAGCCATAGGCGTCGTCTTCGGTTCCCAGTTAACCAGTTGCTTAGAAATAGGCATGACACAGATAACCACGCGCAAGGAGAACCCCCTCTTCTCTGAATCTTTTAGAGCTTACTCTTTGCATAAATACTCCGTGGACCCCTCAGCCGAGTTTGAAGTTTTAGCGGAATCTGCACAGTGCATCCAAGCCATAAAACACAAGAAAAAGCCCCTTTTTGGGGTGCTGTTTCATCCTGAAGTGCGAAACACAGAAATCATAAAACGTTTCATCCAACTGAAACCGTAGTGAAACATTCAGGCTTTGGTGGCTTGAACTTCAAGCCGCACCATATTAACATTCGCCATGCCTGCTTCATCCAACGGGTACGCGGCGATGTATCTCTCGGCGATTTCTTTTACGAATGCGTCTCTTAGGTTAACGGGGACTCTTTCGGTGAAGGGCAGCCACGTTGTTCTAATCCAGCCTGCTAAGCCTTCTTTTCCCTTAAGTTTCATGGTCTTTGGCAGCAACTCGATACGTTCGGGTTTGAATCCTGCTTCGCGCAACCACACGATGTACTCTTCGGGACCGTAGAATCCGTAGGGGAAAGTGAAGTTTTTAAAGTAAGATTTGCAGCAATCTTCGCTGATCATTTCTTCCAGAACCGCGATTATGTCTTGAGCGTTGCCTTTTCCTGCCATCTGAAACAGCAGTTTCCCGTGTTTGTCAAGGCTTTCATTTACGCAAGCAAGCACGTTTTGGTGGTCGATAATCCAGTGCAGTGACGCGTTTGAAAACGCCACATCGAACTGTTCGCGGAAAGTCAGTTCTCGCGCGTCCATTCGCAGAAACGACAAGTTATCATGTTTGTCTTGGGGAAAGTTTTTGCGTGCCAGCGTAATCATTTCTTCGGAGCTGTCTATGCCGACTACTTTGCCGTGTGGCAGGTACGTGGCTAGTAGGGCTGTGACTTTTCCGTCGCCGCAGCCTATGTCCAGTAAGGTTTCTTTGCCTGTAAGTTTCAGTTTTGGGATGAGCTCTTTTGCCCACTCATACTGGTTTGTTGAGTTTTTTGCGTAGTCTTTGGCGTTCCACAAGTAGTTTTGAGTGCTTTCTGCCATATGTAACATCCCTGTTTGGAGGTGCTGACTGGCTACAGTGGAAATGCAGGTTGAATTTAGGTTTTGCCCTACACACAAAGAGATTTGTACATCACTTGCTTCAACCTGTCCATATAGCGTTTAATTTCTGTAATTGGGAGAAGCGGTTGAAGTTATTAGGCAGAAGTGCACATTCATAGCAAACGAAATTGAGGGCAGGAAAAATTGAGCTACAAAGACCGTATGCATCCGAAAGTCAGCAAAGCCGAGATAGAAGTTTTCAAAGCCTTAAGCGCAGCAGGTCTAACGGAGAACATGGTGACACAGAAAACCATAATTTTGAAGTCTACCATTCCTGACTTCTGCTGGATCAACAAACGGAAAATTGTGTTTCTCGATGGTGTACAGGTGCATTCAAAGGATAAAGCGCAGCGACGTGACGAAGAAATTGATGAATTGCTTGAACTGCAGGGTTGGGATGTGCTTCGAATTCCTTATGACCCTCCGTTAAGCGCTGAGGGTTTGCAGGAAATCATGGCGGCGATAAAAAAATTTCTGTGTTTCGATGACGAGTAGGCAGTATTAAGAGCCATTTGAGTTTGCGCAATGTCTTTATGAACTGGCTTTGGCACAACTGTTTTTTACTTCTCTTTTTTCGTCTCAGGTTTGCTTGGGCTATACCCGAGTCTTTTGCCTTCAACAAACGCGTCTTTACCGTTCTTTTTTAGGTTTCAACACCAAAATGGCAAATGGCGCCGGGAGAGGGATTTGAACCCCCGAGGCCGTAAGGCCACAAGCTAACTGGTGTTTTGCGTATGCAAAGCATTTCCAGACTTGCTCCCTACCAGGCTAGGATATCCCGGCAACATGTTTCTACGGATTTATGTTTGAGCTTTTTATTATAGTTTCTTCAAGCAACTTAAATCTTTAAAGTTTCATGAGGTTTAAGCAGGTAATGCGTTACGAAACGTGCTTATAAACTGGAAACTAAATATTGAAACTGAGACTTCAAGGAGTAGCAGTCATGAAGAAACCAAGTAAATCTTCAAAAAGCGAGAAGAAGCCCAGTTGCCTATGGTTTGATGAACTCAGCACTGTGGAGGCTAAGAAAGCTGCGGACGCGGGCGCCGTGGTTATTTTTCCCTTGGGCAGCGTGGAGGAGCATGGTGAGCATTTGCCCCTTTGCACCGATAGCGTGCAGCCTGAGTATGTGGCTTTAGAGGTTGCCAAAAAAACCGGTTGCCTTGTGGTTCCGCCTTTGAGGTATGGGATTTGTAATGCTGGGCGGAATTTTCCCGGAACCCTCTCCATAGAGTTTGATTCGCTGTACCTGATTGCGCGGGATATTCTTTCCGAGTTGGTGCGCAACGGTTTCAACCGTATCATCGTTATGAGTGGGCATGCTGGTTCGACGCATATGGTTGCGTTGCGGTTGGCTGCTCAAAACGTCGTGACCCAAAATGTTTCTGTGCCTTCAAAGCGGAAGACGCGGATAATGGTTTTGTCTGACTTTGACTTTGCGTTCGAAGTAAAAGACCCTGAGATTCCTGAAAATGACGGGCATGCAGGTTACGTGGAAACTTCACGCGTAATGGCGATAAGGCCAGACTTAATCAAGGCGAAGGGTAAAGCCAGTTTCCCCAACATGCCGCGGTTCGAAGTTGTCTCTGACCCAGAGAAGTATTTTCCCAGCGGCGTAATGGGCGACCCCACAAACGCGTCTGCGAGTAAAGGCAAAATGATAAACGACTACGTGATTGAGCAGGTCGCAAAGCTTGTGGCGGAACTTAAAAAATAGCTGAAGCACTAAAACGAGACGGCTACTGTTTTTGTGCCATCAACACGCGGTAGCCGCTTTCTATTGCCAGAACCTCAAAGTTGCCAAACGCCTCAGTGAAGACTTGGGGCAGGGTTTTTTTGCCGATTTTTGAGCGGATAACCATTTGGAACGTAGCTTTGCTTGCCATGACGGCGGGTGCGCCGCGTATTAGGGCTTCCACGGTTTGCATGCCTGCGCTCACAGGCGGATTTGACAAGACACAGTTAAAACACAGGTCTTCCACGGGCTCGTACAAAGTGCCATGCTTCACTTCCACGTTTGAGACCCTGTTGCGTTCCGCGTTCTGTCGGGCTAAAAGGACGGCGCGTCTGTTTATGTCCGTGAGGACCACGCGAAGTTTTCGGTTAAATGCAGCAGCTGCTATGCCGACCGCGCCGTATCCGCAACCTACATCTAAGACGCAGCCTAAGTCGGGAAGCTTCATGGCTTCGATGAGCACGCGGGTTCCGAGGTCCACACGTTTGGTGCTGAAAACGCTGGAGGCAGTTACGAACTCGAACGGTCTGCCTCTGAGGCGTGTTTGGACTAAACCGAATTTTGCTTCCGATTTTGGCTGCTCAGCATAATAGTGCTCAGTGTCTTTGGGCGGGGTCATTATTTGTTGCCACTTTTCCAAACTTTCGGGTACGTGCCTCGGGGCATAAGTACGCGTTCAAGGGTGGCGACTGTGCCGTGGTTCAGGTTTAGAATTTCTTCAGTGGCCATGTTTGCTTTGGCGAGGGCTATGGCTTCGCCTTTCAGGGTGAGGATTGCGACGACGGTTTCTTTTTTGATGTGGCTTTCTACTGAGAGGACGCCGGGGGCGGTGAGGTTTGCTCCGTGGCACAGGGCGTCAACGGCTGAGTCTCTGACTATGATTTTTGGGATTAACCCGAAAGCGCTTTCCATGGGCTGGATGAATTTGCGCAGAATTTTTGGGTCTTGTTTTTCTTGCCACTCACCGAAGTAGTATGCTACATCGTGGAGGGTTACATGGGTTTTGCTGTCTTCGCTGAAGGGTCCCGCGCGGGTCCGGCGGAGCTCCTGCATGTGGGCGCCTACGCCTATGATTTCGCCAACGTCGTAGCAGAGTTTGCGGATGTATGTGCCGCCTTCGCAGCCGACACGGAAAAGCACGTTTCTGCCGTCTGTTTCGATGTAGTTGATGAAGTAGATGCGGCGGGTGCGAAGTTGCCTCTTAACCGACGAGCGAAGTGGGGGGCGCTGGAAGATTTCGTCTTCGAATTCGGTGAGGACTCGGCGGATGCGGATTTCTTCGGCGTCGCCGTGAAGTTTCATGACGCAGATGTATTCTTTGCCGCTGTAGAGAAACGCTTGGACAACTTTCGTAGAGTCCTCTAAGGTGATGGGCAAAACGCCTGTCACTTTGGGATTTCCCTGGCTAACTCGAGGTTAAGCCTCTAGGGTCCCGCCGTGACCTATGACCTGAAGTTTCAGGAGTTTTTTGGTCCACGCGGCGACTTCGTGGCTGGTTGGTCCAGATGGTTTGTCTAGGTTTATGGCGCCGTAGCGGATGTAGTCTTTTGCGGGGCGTTCCGCGGGTGTGTGCCCATACTTTGGGTCTGTTTCATCTTCGGCTTTGACGTGGAGTTCACGTTTGATTTCCCATGGGGGAACGGTTCTGGGCATAAGATAGTTGCTCCTTGAACGGGAAAAAGAAAGACAGGGAAGTATAAGAGTCTAGTTTATTGCGCGGCGGGTTGCTGCGTCATCTCTGCGAGTTTGCCTGCTGCCTCCAAGCTCTGGGTGACTTCTTCGTCTGACGCGCCTTTTTTAATTTCAAGTTTGTCTTGGAGGGCTGTGATGTGGTTTAGGTTGACTCTTTTACGCTTTACGCCTGTGACCTTTTTGGGTCCCGTGACTATGGCGAAGCTTTTGTCCATGACATCTATGATAACGCATTTTTTGCCTGTTTCTCGTCCGGCTGTTTTTACGCATATTCTGCCTACTTCAATTGCTGGCACTCTTGTTTAGCCTCCTAAATTAAAACGGTAATAATTACCTCTCCGCGCATATTTAAGCATGACACAATTAACAGTGGTGCTACGTCAGGCGAAGGAGTGACTTTTTGGAAGTGTGTGCCTTCATATTTGGTGCCTATTAGTGATTGTATGCAGTAAAGGAGGGGCAGGCAGAGCAAGAGGGTTGCCAAAGCAGTCTAGCCGTCAAGCAGTAGTTTACTTGCAAGTTGACTCTATTTATAGAGGGGGGTAGGTCATGGCAGAGAGGGGGGTGAATATTCAGCCCAACAGCATGTTGGAACTCTGAAAAACCGAGGAGGAAGAGGTAGATGAAACAACAGGGACCTATCAGAAGTCAAAACTTAAGCCATAAATCTTTTAATGGTCTCGTACAGCACGCTTGCCCCGAAAACCAAGTTCTCCACCGAAATCCTCTCATCTATGCCATGCTCACGCCTAGTCACCTTAACGCCATAGAGCGTCTCGCTTTTCATTGGGTGAAAACCGTAGCATACGCTACCCATTCGCCTAAAGAATCTCGAGTCGGTACCTCCCGTCATGAGCAACGGAGCAACCCCGCAACCTGGCTCAAAATCCCAAAGAACACTTGAAATGACGCGGTAAAGTGGTGTTTCAACAGGCGACGCTGAAGGCTCCTGCGCCTGTATGGTTTCAACCGACAACTTGTCCAAGCCAACCTCTGCAAGCATCTGCCTGATTAACGCTTGAGCTTGCCCTATCGTCTGCTCGGGCAGCACTCGGCAGTCAAAAACTGCTTCGCACTCCGACGGAATAATGTTCTCTTTCACGCCCCCATGAATTATCGTGGGCGTTATGGTCATGCGGATTCTGGGACGAATCTCATCCGCGATAGCAGGCATAGTTTTCGCCAACTCATCCAACACCGCATCACTTGACTCGGGGTTTGCCAGTAAACGGGAAACGGGCTCCTGCAAGCTTTCGTCTTCTTTTGCCATTTCGACTAGAAACTGCTTTACAGTCGGTACATATGATGCTGGTCCACGGTAATTCCCAAGTTTTTCTATGACTTTGTGCATGCGCATTATGGCGTTGTCAGCCGCGTCAGGCATGGACCCGTGCCCAGGGATGCCTTTAGCTTTCACTTTGAACCAGAGCAACCCCTTCTCCGCCGTCTGCACAGTGTACACGTTTTTGTTACGTGCAGGAATCGCCCAGCCACCGCCTTCATTCAAAACGTAAGGGGCAAAAATCTTCTCAGGATAATTTTGCAGCAGGTAATCGGCTCCACTTGAACCACCCATCTCTTCGTCAGCCGTCGCAGCCAAAATCACATCGCCCTTGAGCTTCACATTGTTCCGTTTCAAGAGTTTTAGCGCCATGGCTTCAATGGCTGTCATGCCTTTCATATCTAATGTGCCGCGACCCCAAACAAAACCATCTTTGACAACGCCGCCAAACGGGTCTACACTCCACTCCGCGGGATTAGCCGCCACCACATCCAAATGCGACAGCAAAAGCAGACTTGGTTTTTCGCCTGTACCTTTCAACCGCGTAATGACGCTGCCCCGCTGCGGAGCAGACTCAAAAATTTCGCATTCAAAGCCGTCTTTGCCGAGGTTTTCGGCGAGGTATTTGGCTGCTTTGGTTTCGTTTCCAGGCGGATTAGTTGTGTCGATTTGTATGAGTTCGCTCAGCAGGCTTGTAACTTCCTCTTCAACTTCCTTAATCAGCGGGACAGTCATTACTGTGTCACGTTTCATTTACAAAGGCATGTTGTACTCTTAAGATTTTCCTGCGTGCATTTTCCACTTTTTGGTAGATTTGGGATTAATTAGGGAACAAATTCATTTAGTCTACAATATAGTTTATATAGGAAAATTAAAACTGCAATAACCTCAATAGGCGCATACAAATGAAAGAACTAAAACCATTGGATTATCAACTCCTGTTCGAACTAATGAAAGATTCTCATCGGAGCGACAGGCAACTAGCCAAAGCATTAGGCATCTCTCAACCAACCGTAACCCGAAGGAGAGCCATGCTTGAAGACAACATAATCGACGGGTACACTGTAGTACCTAAATTTGGACAAATAGGGTTCGAAATCACCGCGTTTACCTTTCTTAAAACCAAGCTTAACCACCTCAAAGGTCAGGAAAAGGAAAAAGCTTTCAAGGAAATGAAAGACTGGTACGCAAAACAACCCAACGTTGTCTTGGTTGCCGAGGGTCAAGGACTTGGCTGGGACACCATTTGTGTATCTCTCCACGAGAACTACACGGATTTTGCCAAGTTCAAGAGAACCCAAGAATCAGAGCTTTCAGACTTGATAGTTGAAAGCCAAAGTTTCCAAGCTGACCTGAAATCAGGCTTAGCTATAAAGCCGTTCCACCTAAAATACGTGGCAAAATCAAAATAGACTAAAACCCGACCGCTTCCAACATATTGGAGGCGTGTCAACGGGTAACCCTTTTTTTCCATTCTTCCTGAAGTTTCACAGCAAGATTTCCGTTTTCCAAGATGAATGCTCCACGATAACCACAGTTACTGCACTGCCACAACGACCAAAACTGTGGCATACCCTGAGCCCAAAACACCTCGGTTGACCCGCACTTCGGACAAAACTTCACTGCCCGCTTCTTTTTCGCCTGAGCATTTTTTGATGGTTTTTTTCTCCGCTCCGCATCTGTTATGCCCAAACAAATCCCCACATAAACTATGCCACAGTTAACTTTTAAGTTTATACAGCATCATCAAAAATCAAAATAAAATCGTTCACTACTCGCGTTTATTTCGAAGAAAGATAAAATCTTTATTATCTTTAAACTCCATTTGAAAAGCATACACAATACTCCACTGAGGGCAGACACATGGCAAACGAACAAGCACAGATTCCCCACACATTACCCACTCTTAAACCAGAAAAAACAGTGGGTCTAATATCTGACACCCATGTCCCCGCCAGAGCAAGATGTATCCCAAAAAATGTTTTCCAAATCTTCCAAGACGTTGACTACATAATCCACGCAGGTGACCTTGTGGAGTTAGCTGTCTTAGATGAACTGGAACAGCTTGCCCCAGTTTTGGCAGTCCACGGCAACATGGATGGTCCATCAGTTAGCGGAGCACTACCTAAACTTAACTCTTTAAAACTTTTTGACTGGAAAATCGGCGTCATGCACGACCCCAGCACCGCGCTTGGGATGGGAAAAATGCGGACTCTTGTTAAACAAAACGGTTTCAACGTTTTCGTTTACGGACACACACATAACTCCAGCATAAAATGGGAGGGCAGAACCCTTTACATTAACCCTGGCAGCCCCACAAACCCTGAACCGCCCTTCCTCAACAAGCCCACTGTAGCTTTGCTGAAGATAACTAAGGAATCAATAACCCCTGAAATAGTTCAGGTTTAACTTTCTATCCGAACAGAAGCGTCCAGTAAAAGCTAAGGTACAAAATAAACCCCGAAAACAACGCGGTCAACCACACAGCCAACGTGGCTTTCATCCACTTCTTTTTCGGCATACAATACTCAAGTGATTTACGTAGCCGCCACGTGGCAATTATCCAAACCGCCAGTACGGGTGCAATGATTCCTGTAGCTGCATGAACAAAGGAAAGTATAGCAGTTGCATCCGTAGGTGAAGATGCCGCAAATGGAATTATGCCCCCGACAAATGAAGGCCACATAATGGCTCCTATGGATATGAAGTGCAACAGTAAACCAAATAGCATGGTGACGCCGTGCAACCACATCTTCTGCTTCGCTTTAAGAATTAAACTTCCCAAAAGCAAACCAAAAACCCCAACCTGAAAAATCAGGCTGACCGTGGCGACAAGTGTATGATAATCCATAACGTATACTGCCCAGTTTGGCAATAAAAATTTTCACTTTAACCCACCTCTCCCCACTGCACCAACCAGTTGTTTCTAAACGAGTCTTAAAAGCGTCTTCAACTAAAGAAGCTAAACGTACCTGTTGGAGGTTAACAAAATTGGAACACTGTAAAAACCCTTGGAAAAATAGTTGCCACAGCGAAAGCATCAAACTATACATCATGGTTAAAGGCGAAATGTTGCCCATCTGTAAACAATGCTGGACCCACATAGCCGAGAAAGACGTTGAATGGTGAATTGAATATGGAGAACTTTAGCATAAACAGCGCCAAATCATTCCTAGGAAAAAACGTCAACTTACACCTCAAAGACGGCTCAGTTATAATAAACGTACAGCTGACCAACATCCAAAAAGGCGGCAACCTTGGAAAGGGAAACCAAGTTGAATACGTTCCCTACGGAAACCACAAGCTTGCCAGAATGCCCCTAAGAAACGTCGCCTATGCTGAACTGGTAAACCTCACCCTCATGAGCAAACCTATCGAAGTATTCAGCTAAACTCTTAATAAACGCTGAAATAACCCGTCGCACAAAATACATTCATGCGCTGTACACGTTGCGGAACATGCTGTCAAGAAACCGAAATGCTTCTTTCCACAGAAGACATCCTGCGACTAGAAAATAAAGGCTACCCAAGAGAGTTCTTTGCAAGCTACGACAAAGACGGATACGTCACCCTGCGGAATCACCAAGGGCACTGCGTTTTTTACAACCCTGAAAAGTTGCAATGTGACGTTTATGCTGAGCGTCCTTCAGGGTGCCGTGTTTATCCTGTTATTTACGATGAAGACCATGGTATAGTTGCGGATACTGTTTGTCATGCGCACGGAACGGTTACTGAGCAAGAAAAGAAGCGGAAAGGCAAAAAAGTGCTTAAGCTTCTGGAAAAAATTGACCGTGAAGCCCAAAGGACCTAAACCATAATTTACTTACCCAAACTATAGCCGCGGCTTGTGGGCACCTCAGTTTTTCGTATCCTTTGAAACAACTCAAAAACGTGGTAACTACACATGGGAGATGCCAACAGTTTTAAATAATTCTTGCAGTCCCTTTCAAGGGTGAACTAAAATGCCTTGTTCTGTCATCGTTGGCGCCTTCTGGGGAGATGAAGGCAAAGGAAAAATAATCAGCTACCTCGCCCTGAAAGACAACTTGGATTATTGCGTGCGCACAGGCTCAGTGAACGCTGCACACACAGTCTGGGTTGAAGGCAAAAAATATGCCCTCCACATGGTTCCAGCAGCGTTCTTAAATCCAAAATCTCGTTTGTTCATAGCTGCGGGCGCGAACGTCCACGTCGCCAAGTTTTTTGAAGAAGTGGAACTCACCAAAGTCCACAACCGCATAGGAATAGATCAGCAGGCGTCTATAATCGAGGAAAAGCATTCTGCACAGGACAAGGCAAGCGCCGTCAACAAAGGCATAGGCACCACAGGTTGGGGTGTTGGACCCGCCATAGAGGAACGCGTAAGACGCACCGCAAAACTCGCCAAAGACCTCCCCGAACTAAAACCCTATGTGGTTGACACCATCACAGAAATTAACGACGGCTTAGACAACGGCAAAAAAGTTCTGCTCGAAGGCACACAAGGCTTCATGCTTTCCCTGTTCTTAGGCGGAGGTTACCCCTACGTGACTGGAAGAGACACTGGCGCATCCGCCATAGCCTCCGAGGCAGGTGTTGGTCCCACAAGAGTAGATGATGTAATTATTGTTTACAAGAGTTTCATAACCCGCGTTGGCGGTGGACCTTTGCCTGGTGAAATAACCAAGG
Source organism: Candidatus Bathyarchaeota archaeon (assembly GCA_937873375.1). Taxonomy (GTDB): domain Archaea; phylum Thermoproteota; class Bathyarchaeia; order Bathyarchaeales; family Bathycorpusculaceae; genus JADGNF01. Next base: position 14,160 of record CALMWK010000021.1, on the reverse strand, counting down.
AAGAAGCTCTGAAGCGTGGATGGTTTGAAACTGCCGCGGGCACAGGTCGCGACAGGCGCAGTGCTCCGTTCGATTTTGATTTAGCTAAGAAAACTGCGAAGATTAACGGTGCCACCCAAGCTGCAATGACAAAACTTGATATTCTGTTCCCTGCGTGCCAAGGCAAAAGACGTTTTGACGAGTTACCTGCTGAGGCGAAACAGTTCATTAAAGAAGTTGAAACGCGCACAGGCGTTCCCGTGACGTTAATTGGCACTGGACCTGACGCTTTAGACATCGTGGACCGCAGAAAATAACTTCTTCCCCTCATTTGGGAATACTTTTATCTACGCGATTTTTCACTTGCATGGATAAGAGGTTAGACACCATGCTCCGCTTATTCATTTCTCGTAAAGCATCCGGCAGCCTTCTAGCTTTATTGTTTGCGATGGGATTGCTCGTCGGCGGCTTAGCCGTGTTCTACATAAACTACAGACAAATCAGTAATTTGAACAGTGAAGTGACCGATTTACAGAATCAAATAGCACATCTTAACGGTTCCCAAAATCAGAGCATTACTAATCAGACAATTACGATTTACCAGAACGGTACTGCTGGGTTGGCTGACCTCTATCAGAGGGTTAGCGCTTCTGTTGTGCTTGTTCAGTCAACCGCAAGCGATGGTGAATATCAGGCTTCAGGCTTCGTTTATAACTATTCAGGCATGATGGTTGTGATAACGAACTTCCACGTCATTTACAACACAACCAGTGTAAGTGTCACTTTTTCCAGTGGACGAGGCTACGCGGCAACAGTGTTAGGTTCTGATGTGTACGCCGATTTAGCGGTTCTGTCAGTTCATGATGCCCCTCTTAACGAGTATGTGCCTCTTCAGATTGTCAGTTCCTCTGCGTTACGTGTGGGTGACCAAGTGATTGCCATTGGAAACCCTTACGGACTTGTCGGTTCGCTGACCACTGGCGTGGTTAGTGCGCTTGGGCGTTCAATTCAAGAGGAATACACGAGCTTTTCCATAGCTAACATAATTCAAACCAGCACACCTATTAATCCTGGAAATTCTGGTGGTCCACTTCTAAACGCTGTTGGTGACGTGGTTGGTATTACCACGGCTTCTGTTTATGACTCGCAGGGTTTAGTTTTCGCTATACCCTCAAGCACAATACTCAAGGAAGTAGGGTCTTTGGTGACCACGGGAAGGTATCTGTCTCACTCTTACTTGGGCATTGCGTCGTCTCCAAGCAGGAGCGATATGAGTTATGATTTAGCTCAGGAATTAAATTTGAATGTAACATACGGCAGGTATGTGGGCACAGTTGCCGTTGGTGGTCCTTCAGATGGCAAATTGCAGGCTGGTGACGTAATAATTGCTTTTAATGGAACCACCATCAAAAACAGTGACGACTTGGGCAGTTATCTTGAAGGAAACACGTTGCCTGGCGATTTAGTTGTGGTAACTGTCGTCAGAAACAATACCACCGTGGATGTAAACGTTATCTTGGGCACAAGACCTACACCGCAAATATAGCCTTCCTTTTTTTCTCAGGTATTTAATGTTGCTAGAATGGCATTAGCCTTCCCCACAGGCTAACTCGCCCATGGCGTCAACGTATTTCTGGACTGCGTCTGCCGATGCAAATGGACCATAAATAATGTCGTATTGAGGATGCGTTTCTTTAGTTGGCTCTGCTTCCGCCTCAAAAACTTCAGGTTTTACGTTTGCTTTTAATCCAACAAATATTCCCAAAATAAATTCACCTCTCTCTTTAAGCTGATTCTTTTTTTGCTATTAATTCTTTGACTCTTCGTTCAATTTCGTCGCGAATTTTTCTGACCTTCTCGATGGGTTTGCCTTTTGGGTCTTCAAGCGCCCAGTCCACCGTGGTCCTAAAGAAGGGCCCGGGACAAATTTCTGCTGCCCCGCAGCCCATGGTTATGATGAGGTCGGCTTCGCCTGCCATCTTCTGCGTAAGCATTTTAGGCTTGTTTTTGGATATGTCAATGCTTTTTTCCTTCATAGCTTCCACTGCCACGGGGTTGACTTTGTCGGCAAGTTTAATGCCTGCACTTTGGGCGGTTAGCTTCCCCTTCCCGTAGTAGTTGGCGAAGGCTTCTGCCATTTGGCTTCTGCCCGCATTCTCCACACAGACAAATAAAATGTTCTTCACGTTATACCTCATGTCTTGGCGACCTTTGAAGTTACTCTTTAATTTGAGCTTTTTTGAGTTTTCGCATTATTTCTCTTGTTTCTATTTTTGAAGGATGTTTGATGGCGCTGGCAGGGCATATTCCGTCGCAACCTGTACAGAACACTACGCAATTAGTCGGATTTTTTACAACTGACCTCTTTTTTCCGTCTTTCTCTTCAAACTCGTACACACCGAGAGTGCAGTAGTCCACGCATTTTCCGCAGTTGATGCATTTTTCATAGTCTATTGTTGGACCCCATTGTATCTTGCTTCGAGGAATTCCGTGATATGTTTCTTCAGGCATTCTTTTAGTGTCTCCTTGCGTTCGTTAGCTGTTTTGTTCTTTCGCATTTCCATGCACTATATAAATATTTAAATATTGTTATGAAGTTTTCTCGATTCACTCTTGCTAACACAAAAAAAGAGAAACACTCCATCAGCGTAAATGACGGTTAGTGTTTTCTTCGCCTAAACATGAGCACTACAGCAACAATCACTGTTGCAGCGATTACGGCAGCCACCACATAAATGAGTTCTGTGGATATGGACTCGATTGGTTGAGGTGTTGGTGAAGGTGTTGTTTGCTCTGAAGGCAAGGAAGAAGGACTTGGCGTAGGCGATGTTGAAGGCGAAGGGGTATCTGTGGCGGATGAGGTTCCGAAAGCATACACGTTATGGTCCCAAGAACCCACGTAAACCTGATTGCCGACAACCGCTGGTGAAGAATTCACATGAGACTGCGTTTGGTAGCTCCACACCTTAGCCCCTGTCAAAGCATCAAGGCAATACAGGTTACCATCCCAAGAACCCACATACACATAACCACCCGCAACCGCAGGAGACGAATTCACGCCTTCTTGAGCTGTGTAGTTCCATATTTTCTCGCCCGTTAAAGCGTTGAGGCAATAAACATTGTTGTCTCCATCCCAAGACCCTACGTAGACGTAGCCGTTAGCTACCGCGGGAGACGAGTCAACCCAACCTTGCGTTGCATAACTCCATATTTTTGCTCCAGTTGCCGCGTTAAGACAGTAAACGCTGTTGTCTTCGGACCCTATGTAGACGTAATCACCCGCAACCGCAGGGGAAGACTGTATTACATTCCCAGTTGTGTAATTCCATATTTTTGCTCCAGTTAACGCATCAAAACAATAAATGTTGCCGTCAACAGAGCCCACGTAGACATAGCCGTTGGCTACTGCAGGAGAAGACTCCACAAGGCCGTTCGTTGTGTAGTTCCATGTTTTAGCTCCTGTTAAAGCATTAAAACAATAGACATTGTTGTCCCAAGACCCCGCATAGACGTAGCCATCAGTAACCGCAGGACAAGACTCCACTGAAGCGCCAGTTGTGAAATTCCACATTTTAGCGCCCGTGGATGCGTCCAGACAGTAAATGTTTCTGTCATAAGACCCAAAGTAGACATAGCCGTCGGCGACGGCGGCAGACGAACCAATAGGACCTCTGGTTGGGTAGCTCCAGATTTTAGAGCCTGTTGAAGCATTAAGACAATAGATGCTGATGTCATCAGAGGGTATGTAAACGTAGCCGTTAACAACTGTAGGCGAAGCCCACACCACATTTCCAGTTGTGTAATTCCATAGTTTGTTTGCGGAAGTTGGTGGATTAGTGCTTGTTGAGTAACCCGTGTGGTTCAGGTCATGATGAAACATTGGCCAGTCATCCGAGGAGGAACTAGCAAAAGCTCCTGATACAGTGAAAAATGAACATACAAGCGAGATTAGAAGAACACCACAGATGATGTCTTTGGGTTTTAGTCCTCTCAGACAGCCAGACATGTTTCCATCTCAGTTATGGTTAACCAGAACAGAAGATGTAAATATTTAAATATTGCTATGGTTCCCATTGGGGTATGGCTCCAAAACAAGATAACCCACACAGACTCAAAGCCAAGGTTTTTTACGCGCTCTCAGACCCCGTCAGACTAGAGATACTGGAGTTTATTCGTGAGGGCGAAAAATGTGTATGCGAAATAGTGCCCCATCTAAATCTCATTCAGCCCGTTGTTTCACGTCATCTGAAAATCCTCAAAGACAACGGATTAGTTGCACACAGAAAAGATGGCACTAAACGGCTTTATTCAGTCACAGATGATAGAATCTACAAGATTATAGACGACATATCACCCGAACTGGCGAGTGCTCTCACCAAGAAAATCCTGGAACAAATGGTTTGCTGACCGAGGAAAAACCATGCCATCCGAGCATGAAAAACAAGCAACCTCACACATAAAAAAAGAATTATCGCTGGGGCTCTGGGAAAAGTACCTGACGCTCTGGATAGCCTTATGCATAGTCGCGGGTTTGTTGTTGGGCAGGTTTTTGCCTGAGTTTGGGCAATTCATGGATTCCCTCAAGTTTGCCCAGCTCTCGATTCCCATCGGCGTTTTGTTGTTTTTTATGATGTACCCAACGGTGGTGGGCATACGATTCAGCGACGTAAAAAAGGCTGCCCAGAATCCTAAGCCTTTACTGGTTACCATTTTTGCTAATTGGGTGATTGCGCCAATTTTGATGACTGTGCTTGCCAACACTTTTCTAGCAGGCAACCCCCAGTACATCGCAGGCGTCATATTGCTGGGACTCTCGCCTTGTACCGCTATGGTTATGTGGTGGATGTTTTTAGCAAAGGGCGACATGGCACAGGGTCTAATCAACACAGCCGTCAACGCATTGATTATGTTGGTTTTGTATGCGCCTTTGGCGGCACTTTACTTGGGCGTTAGCAGTATCCCCGTGCCATGGGACTTAATCGCCGTCAGCGTTTTGTTTTTCATTGCGCTTCCCGTAGGCGCAGGCGCTTTGTCGCGCAGGCTCATCATCAAAAGAAAAGGCGAAGAATGGTTCAAAGACAAGTACAATCCAGCTGTAGGCAAAATCTCCATAGTCGCTTTGCTGGTTACGCTGGTGGTTTTGTTCTCGTTCGCTGGGCAAACAATCCTCAACGACCCGTTACTTGTAGGCTACCTCGCTTTGCCTAACCTGATTCACTATGCGGTTATGATTACTTGGACGTACCTGCTGGGCTATTTCTTGGGCTGGAAATACGAAACCGCCATCGACACCACAATCATAGGCAGCAGCAGCCACTTCGAGGTCGCAATAGCCGTTGCCACAACCCTCTACGGCATCGGTTCAGGCGCTGCTTTGGCGACGGTGATTGGTCCCCTTATGGAGGTGCCGCTGATGCTTTCGCTTGTCTGGCTTGGACTGCGCACTAGAAAGTACTTCCCAAGGAAAAAGTATGCTAAAGCTCAGGTGGTCCAGAAGGAGTAGATTTCGAGTTTTTCTCCTTCAAACTGGTTTTTTAGGTATTTTTTGACTTCGTCCTCGTCTAGAAAGCGGGTGCCCTTCTTGTCTTTGTGCAGTGAGATTGCAGTTTCTCTGAGGGTGTCGCCTTTTGGGGTGTCTATGAATATGTAGTATTTTTTGTCGTACATCATAATAAGCCGAAGGATTGTGATTTCTTTGTCTTGAGTAAAGCCGTTCTGCTCTAAAATGAAGACAATGCTGCCCGGTTTTTTCTCGATGACTTGCTGTTTGAATTCTTCCCATTTGCGCAGTCGTACTTGTCCGTCGCTTTGGTTTGGCTCTTTTTGGGTCGTTGCTGTGGGGTCTTTAGGCATTTTGAGCACTGAGGAAGGTTAGGGTGGCTTTTGCTAATAAACCCTGAGTTGCTTCTTTTAAGCTCAACTACTTTGCCTACACTCATATTAGACAACTGCTTGGTAACGCCTGTACTTGTTGCGGATAACAGCGCTCTGCATAGCACAGCTTTAAAAGCCCGATTCACCTTAAGAGGAGCGCTAAAACCGGTGAATGTTTTGACAAAAGTTAACGGAAGAATAACAAACTACCGAACAGGTCCAAAGGCGCAGTCGCCAAGAGAATGCCTCATCCAATTCGAACAGTTTGATTCAGTTTCTCTATCCAGCAAACTCATAGGGCAAAAAGTTTTGTGGAAACAAGGAAAAAGCGAGTTGGCTGGAAAAATAGTCGGCTTACATGGCAGAAAAGGTATGCTTCGCGTTAGATTCGCCCATGGTGTTCCAGGACAAGCCATAGGTTCACTTGTTGAATTGGCAAATCAGAACTAACATCCCAATTTTTCTTTTCAACTTTTAAAGTGTAAATTAATTATGTAAAACGTTCCCTACTTTAATGAAAACTACAAATCGCTGACAGCCTGCTTATTAGCCCAAAGAAACCCTGCTCATGCGGTCGCTAATTTATTTAGCGTCAACAGTTGTTTAAGGTCGTCTTTTAGAAGGTTCATCCAGCCCTTTTCAAAATGGAATGACGCGTTGCGGCTGATTGCCCTGATTCTGCAAGCGTTTTCATCTGTGTAGCTTTTGCAATCGGATTCCTTTAAGGGAACATCGCCGCACTTCGCTTTGCAGAGATTCTTTACATAATTATTTATCGTAAGGTAGAGTTTTTCGGGTTTGAACGGCGGCATGTATTCGTCGGAAACTTGTTGGATGTTGTCCTGCGCCATTTCCTCGACTGCGGCAACTGTGAACCTTTTGCTTATCAGAACTCCGCGGTCGTAATCTTCGCTCTTCATAACTTTCCACATTTTCTTGACGTCGTCCACGCCAACAAATCCTGCTTTGGCTTGTGGCTCTATAGAACGTAGGAGTATTTTCTCGTCCGACGTAGCGTCTGAGGCTGTAAAATCAATTCCGTTGGCACGTTTTTTTCTTTTTTCACATTTGTAGTTTCTTATAGCGATTATGAGTTCCGCTTTATCTTCAACACTCATTTTACCAACTTCAGAATGTGGAGACGGACAAATCCTGTCTCAAAAGCAATTAGACCATTATCGGTCCAAAAACTTCAATTCATTCTTACCTACATAAATAGGCAGTACCGTTAATATACCCTCCTACCTGTAGGATTTGCAACATATGCTATTTTGTCAGTTCACCGAAGTCTTCGTTTTCGTAGACGAATTCTTCTAACGTGACTTTTCCATCTTTAAGCAGTACTTTATACTCTGCTTCACAAACGGGGCAGGCGACTAATTCATCGTCTTTAATTCGGTCAACTTTGAATGTATTTCCACATTCTGAACACTTTAGAACAAACATCTTAGAGGCGCCCTCTTTTGTCTCTTATATTGTAAGGTAATTGCGTTCGCGCAGCCAAGCAGCTTGGTTTTGCCTATACCGCCAAAATATGTCGCCGCGTGTATCTGACTGGAAATCCCACGGTGAAACCAAAACGATGTCTCCGTCTCTGATCCATACGCGCCGTTTCAGTTTGCCTCGAATTCTGCACAGGCGTTCTTTGCCATCTTGGCACTTTACCATGATTCTGTCGGCGCCCAGCATTTTTACGGCTATGCCTAGCACATCATTTTTGGATGGCAGAACCATCTGATCCTGTTTTCTTTCATTTGTGACTTTTCTTCTACCCATTTTTCGACACCTTATGTGGCATCATTTTCATGTGTCACATTTGTCAATCAGAATAGTCTGGAGAAAAAGCAAAGCGTGCGTTTAGCCGATCCAACTCTTCCTCTAAAGAATTCTAACAGGTATAACAAAGTATGAAGCGCCTATATTAGTGTAGCACCATGGAACGCGCTGATTTGTGTTCGTTTTTGAAGAATTTCCAAATTATTGTTTTTAAATGATTTAGTCATTGCGAGCCATAAGAATTTTTGTAAAAATTCTGAATGTGATTTTTTGGCAAATGCGTTTATAAGCGTGGCGGCTCATCTTTGAGTGAAGAGTCTCTCTTATACTCCGGGTTTGGCCTACGGGTAACTGATTCTTTTCAAATGTGTCAATCGAGGTAAACTATATTGTGTATATTAAGAGCCGGGTTAGTGAAAAACTGTAGAAGATGTAAGTCATCCATACGAGTTAATTGTACGATGAGAAAGAAAACAACCAAGAAAGTCTTCATCAATAACAAGAAGAAAGGGGAAAGCAAGACATCAAGCTAGGCGACGAAACGAAGTGCCCCCAGTGCAGCCGAATTGGTCGTGTAGTGTGGGTTTCAACAGACCAGAAAACAGCCGGAATACAGTGTTCTGCTAGCCACAGCATGGCAAAGCGTCCTGATTCACAACTTGGTTCCACAGTGCGTCCCCAAGCTAAAACGAGCAAGAACATGGTTTTCTTAATGGATATCGAATGAAAAGAATGACCTAATCTTGTCAAACTTGCAGATGTCCCCAGTGGCGAAGGCAAGTTCGCTTTCAAGTAAACTGAAGATAACTGTTGACTCTGAGAAAGTTGGGTGTTTTTCTCAGAAACACTTTGACTTCTACATGAAATACTCTTATTTCGTAGTCAGAGTTTTAGAAGTACCTTCGTTCCAGCAGTTTCTTTGTTGGATGCTGAAAAAAGAAAACATTGAAGAGCAGATTGTTAGAAGTGTGTATGTTACGATTTTTCCGTTGCGAAGGAAAAACGGTAAGGGGCTTGCTGGAAATTGTGATGTTGGCAAAGGAAAAATCCGTATTTACCCAAAGTCCAGAAAGTTTTGCAGGGTTTTCACGCAAAGATTTGACAAGAAAACTCTTATGGCGTATGCTGGAAATAGGGCGAGAGCTGCGTTGATACATGAGTTACTGCACTTGAAGTACGTTGCAGATGAGCAGAAGGTTAGGGCGTTGACACGGGATTATTTTTTTGCTTTCACGCATAGTCAATCTGTAAATAGTTCACGGGCGCTGCATGTTTACACAATGATCTTTAAAGTGCGCGCAGTAAACCTTCCTAAGGTTTAGTTTCTAAAAGAGGAAAAATAGCGAAAACAGATTAAGTGTAGATTACGTTTTTGGAGATGTCTTTGTTTTGTTCTATTTTGGCGGCGGCGCTGTTTTGTAGTACGTTGAGACTTCCGGATTTTCCGATGCGCAGTTGTCGTTCTCCTCTGAAAGCAGCAACGGTTGCATTTTTTATCTGTATGGTGTCCCCGACCGTAACGGTGTTTGCTAGTTCGTTCCAGAGGCAGAGTTTGATTTTTCCAGATGAGTCCCCTATTATGGCATTGACTACCTTGGCGTTAGCTCCAAAATGTGTATGAACTACGGCGGGTTCTGGTGTCTCAAGAACATTGGCTTCCAAGTTGACTTTTTTCATTCCAATTCGTAAACCTTCAATTAAGCTGGACTGCTGAGATGTGTTTTTTTTAGCCACCTGTTTGCGTATCTTGTCGGTTTGCATCCAGTTTTCAAAGTGGATATTTTTTTCTAGAAGCCGTTCTTCGGCAACTCGGAACTGCACTATTACGGCATTGTTTTTGGTTATTAAAAAGATGGCTTCTTTTTTTATTGTGCCACGGTATTCAATTAAGAGTTCGGCGCAAGTGGCTTTTCCGCTGTCCCTTGCTGAAACTAGTGCTTGAAACAGTTCCGCGACGTAAACACTGTAATTGACCGAAAGAAACGCGAGTTGCTCGCCTAATGTATTCTTTTTCTTTTTCAAATCCTCTTTTGCCCCATTTGTCTGTCAAGGCGACCTTGCGAAAACAAAGTCTAAGTGTAGAAGATTGCCTCTTCTTGATTTGTCCCTGAAGAACAAAGTATAATGTGATGTTCCCTATATTAGGGTAACTTCGAGCAGGGTGCTTTTTGATGGTTTTTGTGGTTAAAGCAGAACCTGTTCTGGAGCATTTAGTGATGAATAAAAAGTAAAAAGAAAAAAAGTTGTTAGAACGAAGTTAGATAGTTAGCTTAAAAGCTTAGTATCTGCGTGGTGGTCTTCGTTTTGAGTAGCATTCTCGGCAGTATACTGGCCTAGTGCCGTCTGGCTTGAAAGGAACTTCACATTCTTTTCCGCAGTCAGCACAGGTTGCCTTGTGCATCTCTTTGTTATTATACATTCGCTATTTCAACTCCTGTTATATTCTGTGTGCAAAAAGTTGTTTCTGCACGTTCATAGTAAGGTTACAACCATGCTTATAAAGTGCATGCTTGGGTTTTGCTGAGTAGGCATGGAGAATTTGCCTTTGTCTGCGAAAAAGCAGTTTGCTGTTGTGAATGGTCAGGGTTATTAGGTTGTTGCGTTACATTAGGTTAGGTTTTGCAGATGATTATACCCAGATTTGGATTGGAAGAAGAAGAGAATTGCGACGACTGCGATTGTGAAGACTGCGAGGATGAAGAATAGGTCTTCTTCGCGGGTCACTTTGGGCTAAAGCGTTATTCGCCTCTCGTGTCGTTTCGGTTGCATTCCGCTTTTGGCCTGTACTCTATTTTTTTGTTTCGTTGCTTGTGGTGTTTTTCGCATTCTTTTATTCTTACAAGCATCCAGTCGTTTTCTTCATAGACGCATCCGCAAAGCAGAGTTTTAGTGGTCAAGGTGTCACCTGTTGTGCAAGTTTACTAAGTATATTGATGCCTTGGGTGAATATTTGAGTAGCGCTTTCGCTCAAAAGTCTGTTTTTAGATGAAGTACTCCAGTATGATTGATAGAGCATAAATCAGCATGGTTACGTGGAACATAGGTAGGACTTTCATGCCTGTGTCCGCGGTTTTTTCTTTCTGTATGCGGTAGTTTGCGATGATTAGGAGCACGAATCCCACTGCAAAACCTGCGATTGCTACAGTCCCCAAGACAGTGAGGAAAATCAGCGCGGTCACAATGTGAATGGCGGTGAAGGCAAGTATCCAGTATGTGGTTTTCTTCATGCCGTACAGTACAGGTATGGTTTTCATTTGTTTTGCTTCGTCATTTGTTACGTCTATTAGGTCGTTGAGTCCCAGATGGGCCTGTGCCAGCGGATAGAAGAACAGTGCGAAAAGCAGCACGTTGATGTCTGGGCTGCCGATGCACAGGTATCCCGCAACTGGGAAGAGTGTGAAGTCTATGCGCCCGATTAGTTGGGCTATGGGAAGGGTTTGGTTGCGTTTTTTGATTTGGTAGAAGACTTCTAGGCAGTAGCAGATTGCCATTATGCCTGCAACGTAAAGGGCGTTTGGAAACGGAAGCGTGAAGATGATGGTGGTGGTTGCAGCTACGAGCAGAGCGAAGAGTATGGTTACGTTTTTGCGGCTGATTAGACCTTGGGAGATGGGGCGTTTTCCGAAGACGCGCCAGTACTTGGTGAGTTTGTCGGTTTGTGTTTCTTTTTTATCTATGTTACTGTCTACGATGTCGTTCAGGACGAGTCCTGCCTCAAAGCCCAGCAAACCAATCAGCACGGCTTGGATAACCAGTGTCCATGAGAAGCCGCCGTAGTTTTGGAAGGCAAGAAATAGTCCAGCGCAGAAGAGGGTGGGCCAGACAAAGAAGAAATGAATACGTGCAAGGTCCATGTAGGCTTTGAGGGTTTCTGTCACGGGTATCGGCTCGTTTTAGCCTTAATTATCTGTTTAAATAAATAAGCTATTTGCATAATACTTCAAACATCTGAGCGAGTAACGTATGAGAATCCCCAAAATCCTCCAGATAATTCGTTTTCACATTGTGGCAGGGGGTGCTTTGGCGTTTTTGCTTGGCGCCCTCTTGGCAACTGTGGGCGGAGCCGGTTTTGATTTTGTGCGTGTGGGTTTGGTTTATTTAGTGGTGTTTTTTGGGGATTTGTCCACGCATTTTAGTAATGATTATTTTGACGTGGATGTTGACCTGTTTGGTGGACAGCGGAAGTTTTTTTCGGGTAGCCGCATTTTGGTTAGTTACCCCAGTTTGCGGTCTTTGGCGTGGTCGGTTTCGATTGCGTTGATGGTTCTCTCAGATGCTGTAGCTGCTTTGCTGGTGGTTTTCTTTGGGTTGCCTGCTGAATTGTTGGTGATTGCGGTGGGGGCAAATTTTCTGGGCTGGTTCTACTCCGCTCCACCTGTGCGCCTGATTTCGAGGGGGCTCGGGGAGGTTGTGGTGGCTGTGGTCGTTGGTTTAGCAATTCCCGGTGTGGGTTATTTGGCGGTGCGTGGGAGTTTTGATTGGTTGTTTGCCTGTTTTGTGGTTCCGTTTGTGTTATATGGGTTGATGCTGAGTTTGAGTCTTGGGGCGCCTGACCGCGAAATTGACCTAAGAGGCGGGAAACGGAATTTTGTGGTTCGCAAGGGCGAGCGTAGTGTTTTTGGGGTTGTTTTGGCTGGGACTTGCTTGGCTAGTTTAGGGTTTGTTGTTTGTGCTTTGTTGGGTTTGTTTGTGGTTGTTGATTTTTGGGTTGTTTTCTTGTTTTCTTTGGTGCCGCTGTTGGCAGGGGTTGTGGGGTTTGTGGGCGTTTTTCGGGAGAGGTCTGTGCTGTTTTTTAGTGGCTTGAATACTGTTTCCTTGTTTTTGTTCAACGCGCTCATGGTTGTGTATTTGCTGTTTGCTGTGTTGCTGGCTTAGTGGCTGAAAAGAAGATTATTTAATTTGAAGTGTCTCATTGTGGGTTATGAAAGCTTGTGTTTTGTACATCTCCCGAACAGGCAACACCAAACTCATGGCAGAAACCATCGCAGGTCACTTGAACGCACCTATATTTGACATCGCCAAGCCTGAAGGTTTTGTTTCTGGCGACTTTGATTTGCTGGTTGTAGGCACGCCACTCATGGGAGGCAGACCTGCACCTGAAGTGTCCGCTTTCTTGCAGAATTTGCCCGAAGGTGCAGGCAAGAAGACTATCGTATTTTGCACGTACGCTATAACGAAGGCGGGGGCACTCAAAAACATGCAGTCGGAGCTTGCCAAGAAGGGGTATGTGACCGTTTTGGAGTTGTCTAAGAGGGTTCTGCGGCAAAGTAAAGCCGATTTCTCAGATTGCTTGGTTGAGTTAAGCAAAATCTTAAAAGAATAAACCGCTATAGGCGCACCTTGGTGAATTGTATGGTTGACCATACGGTTGTGCATTTTGAAATCCCTGCAGATGATGTAGCTAAGCTGAGCGCTTTCTATTCTAAGCTGTTCGGTTGGCAAATCCTAAAGATGCCGGGTCCTGTCGAGTACTGGGGAATACAGACGGTTCCTGTGGATGAAAACGGGATGCTTCTGCGCAATGGCGTCAACGGCGGAATGATGAAGCGGCAGAATCCCCAGCATAAACCCGTGAACTATGTTGCTGTTGAATCTGTCGACGAATACACAAAGAAGATTGAAGCGTTAGGCGGCAAAGTTGTGGTTCCCAAGATGGAGGTTCCCGGTGTAGGTTGGTGGGCTTTGGCTTTGGACCCTGAAGGAAACCAATTTGCGATAATGCAAATGCTGTAGTCAGATGTGAACTTGAACAATCTTCTATCTTTTTATTCTTGTTTTATTCTTCCAGCACCGTTACATTTTGGGCATTTTATTCTAGAAACCCCTGTGCCTATTGTGCCGTTACCGTGGCATTCTGGACAGGTTATCAACCAATCTTCATCACGCTCATAATATCTTCCTGACATAAGGTCCACTTTGCCAAACGTCTTCTGGAATAATACTTTCCCCTTTCTTTTTAGTTATTGCTAACTATTAGCGCGCGCTGAACGTGTGTGCGCACAGAGGTACATCTATCTGGACTTTTGTCTTTCGAGTCGGGCAGACTTTTTCTCCTTGCGTTTAGCGTCTCTATCCTTCTTCTTCTGAGGCTGAGGTTTCCCCCGATCTTGTTCTCCTGTTTCGCCTTTCTTACTCATGTATCGCCCTCCTTCTCACAAAAGCTGACTTTTTCTCTTTCAAGCTATCCTTGCTTTCCTGTATAACTAAGTTATTATGGTTTTTATGACTTGTGGAATTATCCAAACAGTGTGCAACTTAAGGTTGTTGTCTGAATCTGTGACCTTGCGAAGGGAAGAGTTGGCAAGAGCATACTCTGTTAGTTATTTTGTGCATTGTTTTATGCGAAGCCTTAAGTGTGCTCAAGTTGATATGGTAGTAACCAAGTTTGGAATCACTTGTCAGATATTTTTGGCTAAACGTGAGCAGCAGATTTGGAGTAGGCGGGGACATATTGAAAATATTTGATGCGATGGTGTTTAAAAGAAAAATAGGGACCAGTTGTAGTGTAGATGTAACGATGCTGGATACTTT
>CALMWK010000020.1 GCA_937873375.1 Candidatus Bathyarchaeota archaeon | reverse complement strand
CAACTGCCAAGTAACCGTTACGGGGTAAGTGTCGTTCCAAACAAGGATTTTTTTAGTCAACAAGAAATCCTCAGATGAGTACTGTATAGTAAGCTTCTGCGGAAAATGCGCCGTATCAAAAACCACTGTGCGGTTCAAACTTGACAGCGCAAAAGAACGCAGCGTATCATTTTGATCCCGATAGGAAACAAAAGCTTCATCCTCAGAGAAATACGCCGCCCTTCGCCAAACCATATTCGTAAAAACATAAGTTTCATCCGAAATGTTGGTCTTCGCAGCGTAAGCCCGCACCATCGTCAACGGATGCTCCAACTCGTAAGACAAAGCCAGCACACTCTCGGCCACCACGTTCCACTCAACCACAGGGTCAGTCTCCGCAACAATCTCTCTGCCTAAGTAAACACCAAACCACTGGCCCGGCTTCTCTGTCACAACAACCTTTGCCGAAGGGTCAGAATTTTGTTTAATCCACGAACTCGCTTGATACGCACTTACATCAGAAAAGGAGTAAAAATTCGCAGCCTCACCAATTTTACCTGAAACCGTATCAAAACGCACCACCATCACCCCAATCATAGTGATAACTATGCCTATGGAAATAGCTTTCAAAGCAGTGCGTTTCCACCCATTCCGATTGTTAAAGTATCCAACACGAACTTTATCGATGAAAAAAGACAGGGCAACTGCTGCAAAAACAGCCAAAGCAGGCATCATGTAGTGGATGAACCATTTAAAGGGTAAATATAAACCCACGAGATAGGACTGCGAAAGAAGCAACTGAACAAGAAAAGCCGTTGCCAGCAGCACATAGAAACTCGTCGCCTTTCTTTTCCTCAACTCGAAAAAGGCAATAACCAGACCTGCAAAAGCAAAGAAAAACAAAAACCCAAAATTCAAAACAAACTCGCTAAAACTGACCAGCGAAACCTGATACTGATACAGCGTCATCCCGAATAAAGCAAAAACCAAATCACCAAGATACGGCAAAATAGGCAACACATAGTAGATTAAAACTGCTATCGCTCCGCCCAGAAGCGCCGCTATCAAAGCTTTAGGATACTGACCTTTGGACTTCACAAGCACGAAAAGGATGAAAGGGGGCAAAATGAAAACGGCTAGAAACAGCGCGAATTCATGCGACATCACTACAGAAAAAGCCAATATGGAAGCCACCAAGGTAGATCCGATGGTTTTTAGCGGCAAAGCCAAATACAGAAAAGCTAACATCATGAAAGCCAAAGCAAGTATACTTGTGTAGCCCCCCCAAGCATTAACTTCATACAATGGAACGCAAAGCAACAAAAGCGCCGCAGCTAAAACGCCTGTTTTTTTTCCGAAAAACTTTGCGGCAATCAAGTAAACTGAGAAAACCAGAAGCCAATCAAGCAAGGCAGTTACGGCTTTCATCAAAACCAAAATCTGCTCAACACTTGTCGCGCCTGTGAACGCTATGAAGGTGTCTAATAGAAG
>CALMWK010000019.1 GCA_937873375.1 Candidatus Bathyarchaeota archaeon | reverse complement strand
ATTGGAATATGTTGCTGTATGGGAGGTGCGTGACGGGTCCATATCGGCTGTACTTGTAGGTTTCGTGTAGCATGTCGAGTGCTTTTTTGGATTCGTGTCGTTGTTCACGGTTGACGCCTGCGTCGGTGTAGGTGTAGTTTTTTGGCATGGCGGTTTGTTGCTCCTGTGTGCTATTTGTTTGGTTAGTAGGAAATAACAATTACTGTTGCGTTTCCGCGTTAGGCGGTGGGATGGCAAAGTTTTTGTGTGCAGACGCACGTTGACTATGCAGTTGACTATAAGTGAACCATCCAAAATACCACATCTACATAGAATATGAAGACCCTGAAAAGTCAGGCATACGGTTTAACGTTTCTGAAGAGGAACTTGTGCGAACGTTTGTCACACCGTTTAGGGCAGGGCAACCGTTTTGGTTCATGGGCAGACTGCTTAGCCCCCTGAAAGTGGCAACAGCGGTCATTTTCTGGTCTTACGAAACTGCTGACAAAATAGTTTTACCCAACCAAGAAACCATAGCCACCTGTAAAGACAAAAAGTTCGTCATAGAAAGCATCGGCAAAGGCAAAGTGAAAGGCGCGTATCTTTACACCGAAAAATTCCTCACCCCGACTGACAAAAAATCCGCAACCGACGGCGCATTGGACGCGTCTGTGAATATACGAAAGAGGATATTTGTTGTTCACGGGAACGATGAGGAGATGAAGCAGGCAACGGTTAGCGCTTTGGGGAAGCTTGGGCTTGCGCCTGTGGTTATGCGTGAGCAGCCTAGTCAGGGCAGGAAGATAGTTGAGAAGTTTGCGGATTATGCAGATGTTTCTTTCGCGGTGGTTTTGCTGTCTCCTGACGACTTCGCTTACGCCAAAGACGACCAGCCAGCAAAGCGGAAGCTCAGACCAGCGCAAAACGTGATTTTTGAGCTCGGGTTCTTGTTGGGTCGCCTCGGCGAAAAAAATGTGCTTGTTTTTTACAGGGAATTTGAGAGTTTTGAGGCGCCCACCGATTTTGAAGGCGTTCGGTTTACTGCGTTTGATGACCGCGGCAGCTGGAAACTGTCCTTGATAAGAGAATTAACTACCTGCGGCTACCGTGTAGACGCAAACAAACTCCTAAAATAAACCTCAAAGGAGCGCCGCCAAAGTCTTGACAGCAAAGTTTCTATATCAAAATAAGTATCCCTATGCAGTAACCACAGTTATTTGTAGGAAATAGTTGCGGTCTTAGTCCAGCTTGGTTAGGACATCAGGTTCCCAACCTGACGACCCGGGTTCAAATCCCGGAGACCGCACCACAACGCTGCAATCTGAAAAAATCTTCAAGCAAACTCGTCACTAATGCTTAAACTGTGGTACTCTGTAAACAGCACAAAAATACAGCGGAAAACTCTGGGTTTAGGTTTTTTTGGTACAGTTAATTTTAAATACAACTGTAATGATATCGCCTTTCGATTACTGGTGTTACATTAGTGTTGGTCGTCTCAAGTATCGACCTAACAACAAAAAGCATACAGGTAATGAAGCCTGCAATGTTTTTAGAAGCTACAATCAAAGGCAATACACTCAACTTAAACGATGATTACCGCTACCTGAAAACTGGGTACTATGTTTCGCTGCATGCAGAAGTTTTGGGGAACAAAGTCATCCCATCATGCGAGAACATTATAGATGCCAGCCGAACTCCGATTCTGCTTCTCCGTGCCGCAAGAGCAGGAATTCCGACGTTGCCTTTTGTGGTGACGGATTCGGTGAAGAAGATAATGTCTGAGCTTGGTTTTCCAGTGGTGGTTTTTGCAGTCAACCCTTTCATCCATGAGGGTTTCAAGACGGCGGCGAATAAGAGTGCGTTGTATCGGGCTATGAAAAGTTTGGGCATGAACTACAAGTTCACGGTTTGTGCTCAGCCGCTTAAAGGTGAGATGGTTTCGGTTAAGTCGTTTTTCGGCAAATGCGACGAAGATGGGGAGACCCAGAAAATCGCGGAAAAAGTCTATGCGTTGTTCAAGATTCCAGTGTGTAGGCTGCATGTCCAGAAAGTTGAAGGCAAAGCGTACCTTTGCGGTATGCAGCCCTTAACTAAAGAAGAGTTAGCTCCAAACGATTTGAAAGCAATCAGCAGAGAGGTTGCGCTCATTTCTGAGCAAGGAGAACTATTTTAGTGTCTAAAATTGCCTGTTTTGTTGAGAAATATAATTTTTCTGACCCCCGCGAGGAAGCTGCACTTCAAAACTTTAAATGTGCCGCTGAAAAAGCTGGAAACGAGTTTAGCTTCCTGTTTCGCGAAAACATCTCTGACATACCCAAGTACAACGCGGTTTTCATAAGGGCAACCACCGACCCTCTGTTTACTTCGTACATTGTTTCTAAAACTGCTTGGGAACTGGGCTTGAAAGTGGTGGATGACCCTGAAAGCATAACCATATGTGCCAACAAAATTCACCAGTACGCCTTATTCGAGAAGTATGATGTGCCTCGCATTCCAACTGTCTTTTTGAGCAAGGATGAGTTGCGCCATAAAAGAATCCTAGAAGTTTTCCGTGAACTTGGTAAACCTGTGGTTATAAAAGCGCCCTACACCAGCTTCAGCAGGTACGTGGAGAAAGTAGCGTGTGAAACCAGTTTTCGCGATGTGTCTAAACGTTTCTTCAAAAAATCGGATATGCTCGCGGTGCAGAAGTTCACTCCGACAGCGTTTGACTGGAGAGTTGGCGTGCTGAATAATGAGGTTTTGTATGTTTGCAAGTATATGATTCCTAAAGGTAAATGGAAGCACGGCGCTAAGCTCCGAGGTAAACCCACGGTCGTTTGGGGCAGAACTGTGGCTTTGAAGAAGGATGAGGTGCCGCAGAGGCTCAAGGAAGTCGCGTTGAAAGCCTGTAGTGTAGTTGGCAAGGGTCTTTATGGTGTAGACCTCAAAGAAGTTGACGGTGACTACGTGGTGGTTGAAGTGAATGATAACCCAAGCATCTACGCTGGCTACGAGGACGCGCGGGACAAAGACGTGTACTCGAAAATCATCAGTTACCTAAGCGATTAGCCGTTGCGGTTTTCGACACCTATTTATTTTAACCCACCATTCACATGACAGTAGAGAGCAGACAAAGGAGAACTGAGCATATTGAAACAAGCCGTTAAAGATTACGAGTTCCCCGAAGACATGTCCGTGACTGAACTTGTCAACCAAATGGAGCAAGCATGGGGCTTCACCGCGGGAAAACTTGCCGTCGGAGCAAACATCCTCGAAAACATGATAAAAACCAAGGGCTGCGTAAAGTTTCTCTCGTTCACCGGCAACCTTGTTGCCACAGGTACCCGTGGGGTGTTCAAAGAGCTTGTCAAAAGAAAACTTGTTGATGTTGTGATTACGGCATGTGGAACGTTGGACCACGACTTGGCAAGGTGCTGGAAAAACTATTACCGCGGCAGCTTCGTCATGAACGACTCTAGACTGCATGAGCAAGGCGTGAACCGTTTAGGTAACGTGTTGGTACCCAACGACAGTTATGGCACCCTGATTGAGGAGAAAATGCAGGGTTTGCTTTCGGACTTGTATAAAGAGGGCAAACGCGAAGTCTCAGGCAGTGAACTCACGAGGGAAATTGGGAAGCGTTGTTGCAACGATTCGTCGATTCTGTATTGGGCAGCGAAAAACGACATACCCGTTTTTGTGCCAGGCATCACTGACGGCGCAGTGGGTTACCAAACTTGGATGTTCAGTCAAGACCATGATTTCAGGTTGAACTTGCTTAAAGATTCGGGGCAGCTAAACGATATTGTTTTTGACGCGAAGAAGTCGGGTGCGCTCATTGTTGGCGGTGGAATTTCGAAGCATCATACGATTTGGTGGAACCAGTTCAAAGATGGCTTGGACTTTGTGGTTTATGTGAGCACGGCAGACGAGTGGGACGGAAGCCTCAGCGGCGCAAGACCACGCGAAGCAGTTTCGTGGGGTAAAATCAGTGAAAAAGCTAGACGCATAATGGTTGAAGGTGACGCTTCAGTGATTTTGCCTGTTATGGCGGGCGCACTGTTCAACAAACTGAGCAAAAACAAAAAATAAAGAAAAGGGCTTTTAGAGGCCTTTGAAGAGCCAGGTCATGTCTGGCCCTTTGCGCTTCTTTTTCACTCTTTCACACAGTGCGTGGGTTACCAGTGGCAGTGCAATGGTGGCGTCGCAGTAGCATACGGCGCGTTTTCCTGAGTCGGCGTTGATTTTGCCCCAGCTTATGGCTTCTTCTAGTGTGCAGCCGCTGAGTCCGCCCCATTGGGGTGAGTCGGTGGTGATTTGTATGGCGTATTTGTGTGGGTAGTAGTATTCTTGTAAGCCTTTGCGTAGGTGTCCGTCGCGTCCAGGTACGCCTTTGTCTTCGGTCATGGGGGAGACGGATATGGCGATGAGTTGGGTGATGTCTTTGGGGACGCCGCCGCCGATGTAGATGACGCCGACGTCTTTGGTTTTGGTGCCGATGGAGACGAATTGGTCGAATTCTTTAGCTGAGTCGACAACGATTTTGTGGCCTTGGTTTTTTGCCATGAGGATGGTTTCGCCGTAGGCGCTGTCTAGGAAGGCTGGGCTGAAGATGGGGACGCCGTTTTCGTAGGCTGTTGCGGCTATGGCGGGGATTTTTTTCTTGCTTAGGAACTTGCCGAGTAGGTAGAAGAAGTCGGAGCTGCCGTAGGGGATGTCGGTTTTGAGGGTCATGACGAAGTCGGTTACGAGTTCTTCCATTTTGCGGTAGTCGGTTTCTTTGCCGAAGACGTCGTAGTATCGGTTGACGTCGGCGTCTAGTAGTTCTTGGTCGTTGACGGTGTGGCTGCCTTGCCAGTATCCGAAGCCCATGGCGTCTACGATGTCTTCGCTGACGTTGGCGCCTGTGGAGACGAGGACGTCAATGAAGCGGTTTTCGATGAGCCAGTTTACGATGGTCCATTGTCCTGCGGTTGACATGGAGCCTGAGTAGCCCATGACGATGGTGAGTTCTTTTTCTTTAACCATGTTTTCCCAGACGTCGACGGCTTCGCCTAGTTTTCTGCCTTGGTAGGCGGTTTTTCCCATGGCTGTTAGGAGCTCGTTGACGGTTTTTGGCTTGACCTTGATGGGTTCAAGTTTCTTTTTGAAGTATGAGTCACTCATTAATGTGCACCTTTTGCTGTGATGTGATAAAGGGGGTTGTATTTGAAATTTTTTATTTCCGACAAAGCAGCTGTAAGTATGATTTGGTTGCTTTTGGAGTTTGGTTGCTATTAGTTGGGTTTTTGGCTGTTTTGTTTTTTGGTTAGATATAGTTGTTGTTTGGTTGCTATACACATCTACTTCTTAGAGATTGTGTGGTGGGTTGGGTTTTGCTGAAGAGGGGTATTTTGGGTTGGTTTTGGTTGTGCAGCTAGAAACAAGCAGAAGCGCTGCGCGTGTTTTCTTGGCTTTTTTTTGAAAAAGGGGTTGCTTAGAGGCTGGCGTCTGGAAACATTTCAATGATGTTTTTGTGTGTTCTAGCAGATGCCGCCTTGCTTAAAATAATAGTTCTCTTCTTTTTTTGGACCAAAACTGCGGACGCCTTCCTTCTTGAGCTGCGCCCTCAACTCACAGGCCGTCTCTTTTGTCAGTTCGCCGCGTTTCTGCATGTAGACAATTATTTCCTCTGCTTGCTTTTCGGTGTCGCACCGACGCAGGAAATCGACAACGCCGGGGTTGTAGTGCCGAAATTTGTCTGGTTCAGGCAGCGCCTCCTCCTCGATACCCTCAACTGCTTCCTCAGCGGCTTTGGGGTCTTTGCGCACGGAGTCTATAGTGACTTTGTTTTCTTCGCCTTCGAGTTCTTTGATTAGGTTGGGGAACATTTTTTTGAGGGCTTTTTTGTCTTCCATGAGAGCACCCCGCTATATCGTGTTTTTATGGAGATTCAGCTTTAAGTTCTTTTTTGCTCAAAAAAGAGCATATCACGTTAAAACTTCAAAATTCAGAGGGGAATAAACCGCTGCTCAGGGTTCTCCTTGAGCAACTTCGCAAGTTCCTGAACGCGCAGACCTTTAAGTTCATCTCCGAAGGTCTCACAAAATCGTTTTCTGCCATCTTCTTCCGCGTCGCGGACAACAATTTCCGCATTTTCCTGAGCCCAAGTTACAACGTGAATATGGAAAGAAGACGTTGGTTTTCCATGCTTTGCCACGGTTACCCGCTCAACGCGCGAAATTTTTAACCCGTGCTCCTTGAGGATTGCCACTACTTCTTCAGGTTCATCACCGTACACGGATATGTCGATGTCGCTTCCCCGACGGATTGTGCCCCGCCAAACACTCCCAATCAGCACAGGACAGTATGCCTTGAGGAGCTTCATGATTTTCAGCGCTTCAGTACGCATCTGAATTAGATGTTCGGTTCGGGCGGCGCCTTCGTTTTCTTCAGCCACTTGGTCAAGTTCTAGGGCAACTTCAAGATTCGTGGGGAGAACGTGCACGGCGAGGTTAGCTGCGGCTTTCAATTTGGCTTGCTTGTACTCTTTTTCCAACCCAAAATACAGCAGCGTGGCGGCTTCTCTGGCGATTTTGTGCCTTGCACTTAAGGAGTCAGAGTTCATACTTCACCAGTCGCGATAGTAAATCAGCGTTTAAGCATTTTCTCGTAGAGTTCAACGGTTTTTTCAGCTATGTGGCTCCATGTGAATTCTTCAAGCACACGTTTTCTGCCGTTTTTTCCAAGCCATTTTCGTCTTTCAGGGCTTTCCAGCGCGCTGGTCATGCCCCACGCGATGTCAGAGGGGTTGTTTGGGTCTACGTGGTAGCCGCATTGGTCTTCTCCACAGCAGATGACGATTTCGCGCATTCCACTGACGCCAGCGGCTCCTACAACCACGGGTTTTTCCATAGCCATAGCTTCTAAAGCTACTATACCGAAAGGTTCGTAGAGGCTGGGGAACACGGCGAGGTCGCATGCAGCGTAGTGCAGAATTCGTTCTTCTTCAGGGATGAAGTCAAAGCGGAACCGCACGTACTCATCCATGCGCATCATTTTGACCAAGTTTTGCAGGTACTCTTGCAGGTCACCTACGCCCACGATGACTAGGCGCGCGTTGGGAAACTTGGGCAGGATATGAGGCATAGCCATGATGAGTTTGTCGACGCCTTTGACTCCGACGAGTCTGCCGAGGAAAAGAATCATGAGGTCGTCTTCTTTTAGACCGTAGGATTCTCTGATTTTCCTTGTTTGTTCTTTTGATATGTTTGTGGGGTCGTATTTTTGTGGGTCTACGCCGTTGTAGCTCACTTGGATTTTGTCTCGGGGAAAACCAAGTTGTATGAGTTCGTCTTTCATGGCGTATGACACGGTTACTACCATGTCAGCTATTTTGCCTCCGCGCAGCTCAATGTTGCTTACGACACTAGAACCGGTACCCATGGTGCGCCCATGCTCAGTGGAGTGCACATGAAAAGCCAAGGGCAAACCACTTTCTTTTTTCACGGTAATTCCCCCCATCACGGAGAGCCAATCGTGAGCAACAACAAGGTCGTATTTCATGCCTTCCTTCTTGATGAGGTCATTAACAAGCTTCGCCGCGCTCAGGTAATTGTAAACTAAGAGTTTGCCAAAAAAGTGTATGCCTCTGCCCCATTTCCTTATGTCCTCCGCAATGACGTCGGGCAGCGAGTCGGAAACGTCAAGGTGCAGTGGACGATGGATTTCGATACCGCGCCAAATTTCCCTAGTAGGCATCGTACCTTCGTCATCGTTCATGGTGAAAACGGTGACGTCGTGGTCCATGAGGACAAATTTGCGGGTGATTTCAGCCGCGTAAGTTCCTAATCCGCCAACTATTTTTGGAGGATATTCATAAACAAGCACTGCGATTTTCATTCAGGGTCCACTGTTCCAGTTTAGGAATGGTTGTTGTTTCTACTAAAGCTTTGCTCAAGTGGTTTCATAAAGGTTGCTAACAGGCAATTCTGGGAAAGTTTGATTAGACCCCACGCACATATATGTTTGAAGTGCATCCGAGATGAATTTGTCACCAGCCAAACACGAAATACTCGAAGCCCTCTTCCTGCAAGAAAAACCCGTGAAAGCGGTGCAGTTAGCTAAGGAATTGGGAAAAGATTTCCCGCCCGTTATGATGCACCTACTAGGCTTAACCCGTATGGGCTACGCGGTTTCGCCTGAAAAAGGCTACTATGTTATCTCCGAGGAAGGCAAAAAGACACTGGGCTTACCCGAAGTCACCAGAAAGAAAGCACTGGAAATTTTAGCGCAAAAACCGTGGGAAAAGGGCTTTCACTTCTACGCAGGAATAGGAAAACCTTTGAACCTCTACGCAAATGACCTTTTGGATTTTTGCAATAAACTAGCGAAGGTAAACGTGGACGCAGTAGAGTTCCATATGGAACGTGGAGACTTTGAAGCTTGGTTTACAAGCCTTGGCGATGCAGAGTTAGCTAAGAAGGCAGGGTTGCTGAAAAAGAAGAAGCTGAAGAGCGAGGAACTACGCAGAAGGCTCTTCGAAGCTGCCCAGGGAAGATGCATCGAGTTATCTAAAATAGTGGGAGAATCGGCTGCTCCGTCTACGTGATTTGGTTATTCTGTTTCTTGCACGGGCACGAAGTGTTTGCCGAGTTTTTCCAGAACCTGCGTCATCGACGTGTATTCTAATTTTTCAGGACTAAATGTGCGGGTTCAAATTCACCCATACGTCAGAGCGCCGTCTTTTCCGACGTATTTACCTGCACCTATCGAAAGCTTTTGAAGAAATCATGAAATAGTAAAAGCGCATATTCTGTTGGGTAAGGTGAATTGCTGTGGGTGATGTCCGTGTGGTTTCAGCGAAGGTTCCTGATGAAGTTTACAAAGAGATGATTTTGCGGGTTCCCGAAGGAGACAGAAGCGATTTCATACGGGAAGCCATAATGGAGAAGCTCCAGAAAACGCCTAAAGCGGATAAGGTTTTGGAATTGGAGGCGCGGATGGGCAAGCTTGAAGGGGAACTCGCTAATGTGCGGAAGTGCCTTGCGGATTTGGAGCTTTTGACGTTTGGACACCAGAAAATTAACCCACATGCGTTCTGCATTGACGAGTTGGACCATAAAATTGTGGATTACTTAATGCACTATAAGGGTGGGACCACGCCTGAGTTGGCGGAGTATCTAAAAATCAACCGTTGGCTCGTATTGAACAGGTTGCGGAAGATTCAGAAAACCTCCAAGAAACAGTACGGCAAAGCAGTCATAGACTACTATGGCGGGGAAAAATCAGGGAAAAAGAAGGCGTGGTGGATAAACGAGGAGCTAAGCCAAGAAGAGTAGCGATTACCTTAAATTTAGAAAACTGTTTGTTTGAGCGGTTGGGCCTGTAGCCGAGCACGGATTAAGGCGTCGGCCTCCGGAGCCGAAGACCCTGGGTTCAAATCCCAGCGGGCCCGCCACCATTCCGGTTGTGGTTTATTTTTTTGAGTTAGGATTGTTTGGTGATGCGAAGGTTAAATATGGCTTGTTTGATACAGTTTTGTGAGGGCGTAAAGGGTGGTTAAGCGTTCCAGACTCGCGGTTCTCGCGGTTTTGGTAGTTGTTTCGGTTCTGCTGGGGTTTGTTAACTGCAACTATCCCAGCTATTATGCTGAAAAAACTTTCTACACTGTTTTAGCTTCGGCGGTGATTTATTGTGTGCTTGAAGTGGTTTTTGAGGAAGTTATCCGGAGGAGGGTTAAAGAGTCCAAAACGCGGTATTCGCTGCGCAAAGTTGTTTCTATTTTGAGTTTGGCAACGTTTTTGGTTGCGTTTGTGAGCATCTGGATTGGCGAGACCCAGAACATTTTGGTCACGTTTGGATTGGTGGGTGCAGGTGTGGCGATTGCGGTGCAGG
>CALMWK010000018.1 GCA_937873375.1 Candidatus Bathyarchaeota archaeon | reverse complement strand
GTCAGGCGCAAACAAGGGAAAATTTATAATTGCGCTTCTGCTTGGGCGCAAATAGGCGTGGTGTGTATGCGTTCAAGCATAAATGGGTTCAATGAATATGTTTTTCTTGGAGAAAATAAGGCGAAGCAGAATCAATACAAGCGTGTTGATTTATGCGGATTAAAATTCATTTTGTTTCGAGAACGAGACTCACATAAAGAATTGACAGGCTACAAAGACAATGCCAGCAAAGTAGAAACAACATTCCGTTTTGGGCTAAAAGGTGGATTGCACTTTCTTGGTTCAAACGAAGAACCAATTTCTATTACAAAAATTCACTTTGACGGTCACGAACATTATCACAGGCATGTTGATAAAACCAGAATTAAAGACAGAATCGATGGCTTGCGAGAATACTGTCATATTTCCAATCGTTCTGATTTGATTGACGACAGAAGAAGTAACCATAAAGATTCAGCCAGCCAAGAATATGACGATTGCCAGTTCTTGCAATTAACTGACATATTAATTGGGTGTTTTAGAACGTCGTTAGGCTATGTGACGAGAGACGTTCATGTACAGTTGGCTTTGCCAGTAAAAAGGCGGCTTGTAAATGAATACAGCAAAGGTTACGCAAGAATGAGAAATAGTCGCTGGTTTAATTCGTTTGTTTTAAGCCAATGTTATTTTGAAAACGGTCAATGGAAATTTGAAGGAATAGAAAGAAACTCAAGCGAAGGCGAGCAGCTCAAAATGCTATAATCGAGCGAGTCTTCAAAGTCAAAAGCGTGCCAACACAGCGTGCACCCGACGTGTGGGAGTCTGCGGCATTTTCAGGCTTTTCTCTGGCTTCTGGTTTATACTGCCCTCAGAGCGAGTCCACGCTCCGCCCACACGCGGGTAACGCAAACCGTTGGGCGTATGTCTCTATTACTTCAACAGCAAGAGAAAAGTGAAACCCATTAAATCAGCAAGCCCTTTTCTTCTAATTATTGTAATGTTGGCATCTTGCAACAGTTTCTTGACGCATACTATTACGCCTTCCCCAACCTCAACATTAGTTTCTTCAGCAAT
>CALMWK010000017.1 GCA_937873375.1 Candidatus Bathyarchaeota archaeon | reverse complement strand
TAATCAAGTAAAGGCCAACCATTAGGTAGAGGAACCAGAAGTGAATATACGGACCAGTTAGTACCCCTTGCAGGATAGATTCCCCTGTGAGAGCTTCGTGGTTAACAAAGACGCGCCATGCAAAGTAGGCTACACCCCAGAACAAGAAGGGCAAACCGATTCGGGCTAATCTTTTTTTGAAGAAAACACGTAGGGGCTCCTCGATTTTAGATGGTTTAAGTAGCAACGCACCGCTCAGCATGACAAACAGAGGAACCGAGGGTCGAGCTATAGAATCGTAGATGTTCGAGGCCCACCAACGCGTGACTTCTTCAGCCGTCATCAAATCAACGGGCACATGCGGTTCTATGGCTGCATGAAGCAAAATGACTAGCACTATGGCTACTACGCGGATGAGGTCCACGTGAAGAGAGAGGTCTCCCTTATCAGCATCCAAAATGTGCCCTTCTTCTATAATACCATCTTTAAACGTGGACTGCTAATAAAATTTAACTAAGATTTTCATTTATGAAAAACAACATAAGTTTGATTTTAGAATACTGTTGCTGATGTTTTATTGGCGGAAATGATTGCTATGTTGACTTCGCTGGCTATGATTTTTGTGCCTTGAATGGTTGGGTGGACGCCGTCAAGGAAGTATTCGGGATGGTTCAATAAAGCTGCGTGAACATCAATTAAGGGTAGCCCCAGTTCGTTTGCTACTTGTTCGATGCGGGGAATTACGCCTTGCTCTAGATTTGTGTCTATTGGACCTAAACTGTTGTTGAAAATCGGTGGTGGTTTCACAAGCCAAACCTCGGGCTTGCTTGGTAGCGTTTGGAACTCGGAAATTAGCTTCTTGTAGTCAGCCACGAACTCGTCAATGTAGCGGTAATCGGAGCTGGCATCGTTAGTTCCAAGCATAATAACCACTATATCCGGCAAAAACGCCTTCGCTTCGTGGAATGCCGACTGGTTCATGTATGGTTTATCTGAATTAAGCGACACGGTAGACCCTCCGGCGCCAAAGTTGCCGACAGAATAATCGGCGCCAAGAAGCATCCACAACTCATTTGGGTAGCCAAAGCCCTCCGTGATGCTGTCCCCGACACACGCAACACGAATCGGTTTCGAACTGCTTCCAAGATTTCCGAAAAACACAACCAGTAAACCTGACGACACTAAAAGAATAGCAATTACCACCGGCAACAGCTTTGTTTTCGTAAGCATACTCTCTCGCTCATTTTGGTATTCCGCTTTTCCCACAAGTGCATAAGAATATGCGGTTAGCTGCTGTTTATTTCTTGCGAGAGCTCTCAATTGTCCGCTGTTTTAATTCTGCCAAACTCTCTTTCAGTCAAACAGTAGTCTAAACGCCAGTAGAATCTATTTATAGGGGGCTATAGTCTTTGCCGAGCACAAACGTTCAAGACTAACTTACCAGTCTTTGGTTTTCTTGAGAGATTTATACGTTACAACAACCGCGATTGCTATAACAATTACAGTCAACACCGCTGCAATTATCAGCATAGGTGTCCTTGTATCTGGCGTTGGCGGTTTCGCTTCCATCAGCACAAGTGGATAACGGTCCTGATTCTGCGCATCAATTATGTATGGTGTATCGCCTATGCCATCCTCGTTTATGTCTACGCCGGTGTAGTCACTCCAGTAATTCCCTTTGCTGCCGTCATCCCAATTGTGCACTGCTTCCTCTGGATTGTAGGTTTCACAGAAGCAACCGCTAAACTGCACATCATTATCCACAAAGCTGTTGCGAGTGAGAACTATGTTTAACGGTTCGTTTCCAGGTGTGTTGACGCCGAAGAATATGCCCTCTTCGTTGTTCGCTATGTAGTTTGATGTGATGGTGTTGTGGTCGCCTGAAAGCAAAATTCCTACAATGTTGTCGGTTACCGAGTTTCCCGTGATGGTGTTGTTTGTACTCCAGATGTACATGCCGATGTAGAAGTTTTTGATGTTCAAGTTTCTAACCGTTAAATTGTACCTGCCCCTGCTTGCAACATCAACCCCAATCGTCCACGGCACCGTGCTTGTCTCTTGGTTTGGTCCTTCACCCACCACCCAATCGTCTGTTCGCGTCCCATTATACGTGCCCTGCAACGTGTAGCCTGCACCATCAATCACCACGTTATCCCTATCCACCACAATCGACGCATTGACATCGTCCGTGAACGTGTAAACGTCCCCGTTACGCTGAATCGGCGCATCCGCAGGTTCAAGACTGCCATCAGAATTGATGCGAATTGTCGGCGCAACCTCTGCTGCCCACGTTAAATTGGCAGTTGAAGCTAACAGAAGAATCATCAACGCGAAAACGAGAACAAACAACCTGCTACTGTTCTTTTTCATTCTGTTTAACATCCTTGCTTCGTATGTTAAATGATTTGCTGTCCAACCAGTTCCTAGACCTACACACCGTTTTGCCTGCAACCTTAAACTTCAAGCAATCCTCTTCGGGGCACATCTCCACACACCGCAAACACAGCAAACACTGCGACGTAGTCACATCTCCGCCCTTCATCTCGTAAACCTCTGTGACCTGTGTTGGACAAACCCGTTTACACACTCCGCATTTGGTGCATTTCTCCTCGTTTTTGTCTAAACGTACGCCTGAAATCCACTTGAACGGCGGAAACCTGTTAAACAACGCAATCAAACCGCCTAACGGACAGATTCTGCACCATGACCGCCTAACGAAAAACGCCGCAACCGTAACAATCGCCAAAATCGCCAAGTTCAGCGACGTTAAGTATTGCCCTAGCTGATAAAAATCGCCTGTGGTTGTGCCCGTCATCCATTCCCACTTTATTACTCCCAAGGAACCCTGCGCCAACAGGCACAGAGGCTTCATGGGGCAAACTTGGCAGAAAGGCGCAGAAAAATACTGGTATACAAAGCCGCCGTTTTCGGTTCCAGGTACCAACTGCGTGCCCATTATAGCCTGTGCACCAAAAATGATGCTCAGAACTAGAATTAACGCTAAAATCACGTAACTTAACTGATGGAATTTCTCATTGAATTTAGGCGATAAATCTCTATGTTTAATTTTTAGCGCTTTTCGGATGCGCGTCATAACATCTGTAAACAAACCAAATGGACAAACCCAGCCGCACCACCACCTGCCCAGCAGAACAGACGCCACAATCACAATGCCAAAAACTATGGCTAAACGTTCCAAGCCTGGAAGAATATAGTCAACTCCCCAACCATGCCCCGCGTTGTAAAAAGGGAAAATGTACGCCTGTATCTGCCACAGTGGGCAAGTTATGGTTCTCCCGCAGGGGTACCAGCAGCCGAAAACGGGAATCGACAAACCATCAGGCATGACTCCAAGCGTGCTGGTGCCAATGAGAAATTCGTGTGGCGCAATCTGTTCGGCTGGAACGGGGATGTTTTGGTGGTCGATGAATACGCCAAAGAAAATTAGAAACACAAAAAGTACTTGAACAAACAGTCTTAGTCCGCTGATTTTGCGGGTTTTGTTTCTGGTTCCTACGGCTAGGGCTACGATTCCGACGCTTAGCGCGGTTGCAGCCAGCACAAACACAAGGTAGTTAGGTTTGAACGGCGGTAGCGGGTTAGGCGTTACGGGTGTTGCTTGCGGGTTGGGGTCGGTTACGTTCACGTATAGTCTGTCGCTTATGTGTCCGTAGATTGGGAACACGTTCCAGAATCCTGCCATATCCAGCTTCTGCGTTACGGCGAATAGTCCTGTTTGTTTGTCAGGTACAGCGTATTGGTCTATCCATGTGTAGTCTGGTCGGGTGAAGGTGATGCGTATGGTGACGTTGTCTGCTGGTGGACAGATTTCTCCTGTTACGGTGACTTCTTCGTTTATGAGGATTTGGTTGCTGCTTATGTTGGCGTTTATGCATGGACCATAGCAGGGCTGTGGCGTTTCACTTTGGTTTTCTAAAGCGTATCCTTGTTGGCTCAAATCTAAAGTTACGGGCAGTATGAGTGACATTAAAACTATGAGTGCAGGTATCAAAACCAACTTGGACAGTTTATTCATCACTCATCTCCCTTAAACTGGCGCTGTCAATCCTGCTACTCATTCACGCTTATACTGGATAGAATAGTTTGTATGTTAACTTAAAAATTTTGGGTGACGAACCATTCGCAGGAAATACTGATTCTGTTCTGCCTGAACTTAGCGAAATATAGTGGAATGCTTAGAAGCACCGTATGACCTTATTTTCTGAGTGCAATCAAACGGGTCTTCCTATTATTAGCCAAACAAGAAAAGCCAACAACATACTGAAAATTATGATGAAATATGCTGAACGCTTTCGTGCTTCTGTTTTTTGATAGAACTGCCGCGGTTGGACCCCTTTTACTCTGAGCATTATTGTACAGCCTAACTGTAACCCGACCAGATACACTATCGTTAAGGCTAACGCACCCCAAAATAATGTGCTGTCCATAAGCGCCAAGCCAATTCCTGCGACTGCGGCAGGCGGTAACAAGGCGCTTGCAACCCCAACGCCTACCAGTATTTCTGGTATTGCGGTGACCAATGCTAAGCCTCCCGCTAAGCCCAATACCAGTCCGATGCCGACGTCT
>CALMWK010000016.1 GCA_937873375.1 Candidatus Bathyarchaeota archaeon | reverse complement strand
GGATAGAAGCATTCGGTCACGAGTTGGTCTAAGGCTTTAATATATGTTTCAGGAAGATATAATGTGATGAGCTTCATCTGGCTTATCCCTCGGTGAACTACAGAAGGCGTTTTGTTGGTTATACTCCTATATATCATACTACAAATATGTAGATAACATGTTTGTATCACTGCTTATAAACATAATAAGGGTAATGTTGCATGTTCCTGTATAAAACCATCACATGGAACCTGCAAGTTTTTATTGGTTGCTAATGTTTCTAATTTACCAAAACAGATGAGTACCATGCGAGTTTTCCTGCGAAGCTTTGGATGCAGCGCCAACATGGCAGACGGTGAAGTTCTAGCTGGCTGCTTAGCCGAAGCGGGATTCACACTCACAGAGTCCGAAGCAAACGCAGACATAGTAATTTACAACAGCTGTGCAGTCAAAGGACCAACGGAAAACCGCATAATTGACGCCCTAAAACGTGTACCGCGTGAACAGAAAATAATTGTGGCAGGTTGCTTGCCTCTAATCAGTTTTGACAGGCTTATGCGCGAAGTAAGATTCGACGCAGTTGTGGGTCCAGCAGTGGGCAAAGACATAGTTGATGTCGTAAAACGCGTTGCAGAAGGCGAACACGTTGTCGCGTTGGAAGACGCGTTAAAAGCAAAACCTGAGCTGGACTTGCCCAGAGTACAGTTGAATCCCGTAGTAAGTGTGGTTCCAGTGAACTATGGCTGCTTGGGCTCGTGTGCTTACTGCTGTGTAGTTCACGCAAGAGGACACCTGCGAAGCTACAAAATATCTGAGGTTGTGGAACGCGTAAAACATGATTTGACAGCTGGCGCGAAAGAGTTCTGGGTCACCAGCCAAGACACAGCCTGCTACGGCAAAGACATAGGCACAGACCTTGCAGAGTTGCTGAACGCGTTAACCCAAGTTGAAGGCAACTTCCGCATCCGCGTGGGCATGATGACACCCAACATCGTCGAACCTATACTGCCACAAGTGATTGAGGCGTTTCGCAGCGAGAAAGTTTACAAGTTTGTGCATTTACCCGTGCAAGCTGGCGACGACCAAGTCCTCAAAAAGATGCGAAGATTCTACACTGCCGATGAGTTCAAAGAGATAGTTACCAAGTTCAAAAAGGCGTTGCCACAGCTGACACTGAGCACAGATGTAATTTGTGGCTTCCCAAGCGAAACCGTGCAAGCTTTTGAAAACACGCTCAAGCTCATAAGTGAAGTAAAGCCTGACGTGGTGAACGTTTCCAAGTTCTTTGCCAGACCAAAAACTGCGGCTGCAAAGATGCAGGACGAATTTGTGGAGCGGGGGGAAATTAAGCGACGAAGTACCAGGGCAGCGCAACTCGCCAAGCAGACTGCGTTTGAGCGGAATCAGCAGTGGCTTGGGTGGACAGGGGAAATTCTTGTGGATGAGAAAGGCAAAGTACCAGGTTCATGGATTGGCCGAAACTTCGCGTATAAACCAGTGACAGTGAAGAGTTCAGCGGATTTGTTGGGCAAAACGTTGCAGGTCAAGGTTGTGAAGGCGTTTTCTACGCATCTTTCAGCAACAATCGAATAAAACACCCGCGTTTTCGCGGTACTTCTGCGCTTGGAGCAGCCATCTATTTCAGGGTAGACAGGTATCAGTGTGCATATATTGGAGTTTTGTTTCATTTTTAATTATGAAACCTGACGAGCAGGCGTTAGAGAAAATTTACGAAAAAGGCAAAACGGGAGCGTTCGTCATAAGTGTCGCTATAGAAAAATATGTAGACATCTTCAACGAACTGGATTCCTCACCGTTCCGAAGAAGAGACTTAAACAGCGACCTGAGGAAGTTTTTGGAAGAGTGCTCCTCAGACATACCACTAAAAAAAGACATAATCATACAGTTCAACGTTTCACAAGAAAAGCAAGACATCGAAAAAGAAGAAAAAATAAGGACAGGTTTGAAAACATACTTCTCCTTTGTCAGAAATTCGCATCAGAAAAAGATACGAAATAGATACCAAAAAAGCACTTTCTACGCGATGGCATCTTTTCTACTTCTCGCAGTTTCGTACTCCCTACGCATAGTCGCAACAGCCAATCTTATTTTTAACACGTTAGTTGACGGAATCAACATAGGCGGCTGGGTCTTACTGTGGGAAGCCATCACAACATTCGCTTTCAAAAACAGAAGCATACACTTCAAGTACAAACACTACAAACGTTTCAGCAACACACCAATTCGTTTCAACTACCTACAAAAAGAAACAAACTAAAAGAAAGATACGAAAAAGGCAGCCTTGAACAAAAACAAACTCCTGAAAGATTACACAGAATCAAATTCGAAAACTACGCAAAACAACATTAAAAAAGAGTGTTTTCACGGGTCAGATTAATATAGTGTGCCACGAACATTATAATTAGATCAGAAGTAAGATTTTCAGCAGCGAAGCTTCACAAGAGCTCTTCATCTCGTCACAGGTTTTATTCTGATTAATTCACGCATGTTTAACGCGTAAAAAAATGAAGGGGAGGAGAATGTTAGAAAAATGAAAAATAGAAAATCAACAGGCGATTACTTGGCATTCATCACTGTAAAGTACGGTGTTGCTCCAGACACCTTTTTCTATGCCTTACTTTCAGCTGCAGAAACTGGAAGAGCCAAATGCCGCTCACTCTTAATTGAGCGCCGTGGCAAAACGGCAGATAAAATCTTCTTTTTAATTAAAGAAGACTCAAAAGTTGTCGCGCAACTCCCAGTTTCCAAAGAATTCTTAATGGAACAGGGAAATCCGCTTATGAAACACATGGACAGCAGGTTAATCAACAGATACGAATCGAGCGAGGCTGAGCTTGCATCTTATTTAATTGGGGATTTGCGTTCTGGAATGACCCACGTTAAATTGGAAGCACAAGTTCTAGAAGTTACAGAACCAAACTATGTGGGAACAAGATATGGAAACCGCATTAGCTTAGCTAAGGCTTTGATAGCAGATAAGACAGGGAAAATCAAGCTTTGCCTTTGGGGCGAACAGATAGCTTCTGTTTCTGCGGGTGACCAAATTCAAATCGAGAATGCACGAGTGACCAAGTTTAGAGGCGAAAAACAATTGAGCCTAGGCAGAAAGGGTACACTCCAGCTTATTGAAGTGACAAAAGCAGAACCACCAGCATTGGTTTCAGAAAAACCTGAATGCCAAATTATAAACTAAAAATGAACTAGGGAAAAACTTAGTTCTACACATTTTGTGTTTTCTTTTTTTTGTATACCGTTTTGGTCAACTTAAGGCATGTTAGTGTTTTGGAAGTACGTCATGACCCATTTTTCGCCGCGTTCCTCAACACGCATCACAACGTTATCCGCTGGCGACGTAGCTAAAAGCTCATTCCACTGCACGGTTGAGAGGTCCTGCGGAGTAGCTTCCACCCACGGGTATGTGCTATTGTCAAGGTTTAGAACTATGTTGGTTGCGCCGTCTGCCACGTAGTCGTATTTGCCAAGAACAGTTGCGTTGAATTCAGCGAGATTGTTTGTTACTCCGAATAGGCTGACAAATTTTTGCCGAGTTTCTCTCACTGTCTGTGCACTTGCCACGCCCTCTTGGTTGATGGTTAACGCTATTTTGTTGGTGTCTGCCGCGTCTACGATTGCGAAACCCGCAAGGTAAATTGTCTCGTCAACATCACCACTTGCTTCATTCCAGTAAATGGGCACATACCATGCAAGTCGGTAATTTCCAGAGGAAGTTTCCACGGTGTAGAGCAGAGGCATTGCAGCATAATAGTCGCCTGTAGCGGGTTTAGGTAATCTGCCTTCAACCAAATCCTCGGCGGTGGTGCCTGAAATGTAGTTTGCTTGCCTGAAATCGTAGAACTCAATGCCTTCACGTGTAGCTTTAAAAACACCCGACAGGGTGCGTTGGTTTCCAACAGGATTAACACAGACAAGAGCAACTATATCAGTAGTTTCGGGGTCAACAATGTAACGCGTGTCCTCGGTCATTTGAAAACGCTCACGGCTTGGAGCCACAAACCACATGAAGCCGCCTGCCCAATAGTCAAAACTGTCACCTCTTTTGAGGCTGCCCATTTCATCAATCATACCCTCCAGCCAATCCTCGTCGTAGATCTGTGTTATCCACGCTGGAATGTCCGAGACTGTGGCAGGGTCATACTGCAAGTTTCCTTGCGAATCGTAAGCAAGCGGCGTCGCATACCGCCTAACCAGATCAAAGCCTACTTCATAGCGTGTTACTACGTACATTGGGTTGTTTGTGGCTAAATCCCAAGTCACATAGGATACGCCGTAAGTCTTCGATATGTCTGCCAAGTAATTGCGGAAGGGAATGTTGCGGTCAAACCAGAGACCTTCGCCAATGTTGAATTCGCTGTGCACTATGGTTGGTGCGGCAGTCGGGTCAGTTGCATCCACGATAACAAAACCTTTCACGTAGTTTTCAGCAATAACGTTAGTTGAGCCAATGGCAGCCACCCAGACTAGATTACCTTCAGGCGACTTGGTCACATGACAATCTAAGACTTGCGTGTTGCTTCCGAACTCGGACATGTGCCGCCTTGCAATCGACGTAGCAAGCTCCCGTGTAACAAGCCGAACCATGTCGTCGGGGATTGTACTGTTGAACGGTAAGCCCGTGCTTGTTTGGATGAAGCTGTTGAAGTATGTGGCGTTTGATACACGCTGAACTTGGCTGAACACGACCAATGAACAAGCGGAAATTATGAGCGCACTAACGAATATGACCGCAAACAATTTCCTTTTATGTTTTAAAGAAAGTTTAAAGTTTGGACGTGCAGCCGAACTAGAATAGCGTTGGGCGTCTTCAAAACTGATTGGCCGTATAGAAATTGACCATTCAATAAACGCTACAAACAGCCTAGAAAAGACCAGTAAGTAAACGAATATGCTTAGAGGCGCCTGCGAAAGCACGCCCATAAGAAACAGGAATAGCCCAATTATGAGTGAGAGAATCCGCCAAGAGGATGTTGGCTTGAATTTTTTGGGCGGTATAGGAATGTACCATAGAATAGCCCAGATGATGAGGAACAAGAACAGATCCAAGTTGAATCACCAGTTACTTCTGATATTCTGTTACAGCTATTTAAGAATTGAAACAACGCAGCAATCAAAAAAGAGAAAAAGAAAAACTCAGATTAAAGATGGGTGGTTACGCTTTGGTGTTGGCGTATTTTATGAGGGAGAAGACTTCGTATTTGTCCCCAAGAGTTTTTCTGCCCGGCAGATACTCCAGTTCGATCAGGAAGCCTAGACCCACGATTTTTCCGCCAAGTTTCTCGATTAGTTCCATGTTTGCTTTGACTGTGCCGCCTGTAGCCAGCAAATCGTCAATAATCAAAACCTTCTGTCCTTTTGCGATGGCGTCGTCGTGAATCTCTATAGTGTCACTCTCGTACTCCTTCTCGTAGGTAAGCTCCACACACTTTGACGGCAGTTTGCCTTTTTTGCGTACAGGGACAAAACCCACACCAAGCACATAAGCCAACGCAGCACCCACTATGAAGCCTCGCGCCTCGTTTGACACTATAACGTCTATGTTTTTGCCCTTGTAGTGTTCAGCCAACTTGTCAATGGCTTCTTTGAATGCTTTGTTGTCCTTCAAAAGCGGCGTTATGTCCCAAAAGACCACGCCTTTGAACTCGGGAATTCTTCTTATTTTTGTTTTCAAATCCATTTTTTGTTCACACTCAATTTTAGACTAAGGCGTTTTTCAACGCGTCTTTACATTCGCAACTGCACTTCTCAGGCAGCTTCGCTACGGTATCAGCGACTATGCGCTTGACCTTTTCAATGTTCGCTTTCATGGTTGCCACGATCTCTTCAGTGCTGACTGGATGGTCTTTCCAGCAATCGTAGTCAGTCACCATGGCTATTGAAGCGTAGCATAGTTCGGCTTCTCTTGCCAGAACGCATTCGGGAACCATAGTCATGCCCACGACGTCGGCGCCCCATTGTCTGAACATTTTGGATTCAGCCTTGGTTGAAAACCGTGGTCCTTCGATGCAAACGTAGGTTCCGGTTGGGTGAGCCTTAATTTTTGCCGCTTTAGCAACTGCCATCAAGGTTTTCCTTATCTCGGGGCACATGGGTTCAGCCACGGATATGTGACAAACTTTATCCTGCGTATAGAATGACTGCTCCCGCTTCGTGGTGCGGTCAATGAACTGGTCCACAAATGCAATGTCCCCCGGCTTATACTCTTCTTTTAAGGAGCCAACCGTAGAAGCTGCAAGAACCCGCGTGACGCCGAGCTTCTTGAAAGCAAACATGTTCGCCCGAGAATTCACATCTGTGGGTCTTATGGTGTGCTTTCGTCCGTGCCGCGGCAAAAACGCCACGTGCCTGCCTGCTAACTCGCCGATTGTAAATGCGTCAGAGGGTGAACCGTACGGGGTGTTCACCTCGATTTCTTCTATATTCTTGAGAAGTTTGGGGTCGTAAAGACCTGTTCCGCCGATAATTCCGATTTCTGCTTGCATGAAAACTCTACTTGATAGGTCTCACCTTATAAAAATAGCGGACAAACCAAACAGCACAAAAACAGCTAAACTTTTGGGAAAAGAAAGAGAGGTTTAGGTTGCTGCGGGTCTTGTTCCAACGGTAAGTTGGAGGTCCATTGTTTGATTACCTCTGACTAGGGTTACAGTGATTCCATCGCCCGGCAAAGTGTGCCCTTCTAGGAAGGTTGAGAGGTCATCCAAATTCGTGATTCTCACCCCATTAAGCGCTATTATTATGTCACCACCTATGACTACAGTTTGCCCACCAACTGTAACCTGCTGGGTCCCGGCTTGTATCCCCGCTGTAGCCGCTGGACCACCAGCTGTAACTTGGGCAATTAACCACCCATAGGTTACGTTCACGTTCATAGCTTGGGCAATTTCGTAGGTCATGTCTGTTCCAGATGCGCCTATCGTTGGATGCTTATCGTAGGAACCGTGATTTACTAGTGAGGATATTTCGCGCAGTATAGTGCTGGATGGGATGGCGAAACCTAAACCTTGGGAATTGCTCACGATGGCTGTGGTTATGCCGACCACTTGCCCGTAATAATTCAGAAGGGGACCGCCAGAGTTGCCAGCATTTATCGGAGTGGTTGTTTGTATAACGTTTGCTATGGGGTAACCACCTGACATTTGTTCCGTTATTGTTCTACCTAATGCGCTCACTATGCCAGTGGTCATGGTTCCAGCTAACCCGTAGGGACCGCCAACCGCTATCAACGAGTCGCCAACGCTCAGGGTTGATGAATCAACAATTTGGAGAGGGCTGAACTCGCTTTGGGGGGCATCTGCTGAAAGCACGGCTAGGTCTGCATAGGGGTCGGAACCTAGAACTGTGGCTGGGTAGGCGTTTCCGTTTATGAAAGTCACTGTGATGTTTTGCACGCCTTGCACCACATGGTTATTCGTGATAATCACCATTTGCCCTGCAAAGTTGTAGACAAACCCTGAACCTTGGATTGAAGAATAGTAGGCGCGACCGAACAGGTCGTACTGCACAGTTAACCCTTGGATTACCACGACGGAGTCTTTAACTTGCGCGTACAGTTGGGAAAGCGAAACATTGCCACCTAAAAAGTACGTGCTGTTCGGATACGAAACGTATGTGGCGTTCTGGGCAGGCAGATTCTGCAGTTGAGTCTGTAAATCCTCGATTTTCCCGTTAAGCGCAATGTAGCTTAGTGAAGAACCGATTACGCCTCCTGCAACTAAGCCGACTATAAGAATACCAACGATAAGAACGGTTGAGAACGATTTCTCTTTTTTTGGTGGTGGGGGAATGGATTGCGGAACATTAGGCATTTCCATTAAGTTAAAGCCTCCTTTGTATATTTTGACGCAAATTCTTTTTTAAAAAATTTTCTATATTTACAGATTTCGGATTTCTCCGTTACCGACAGGGTGCTTTTGAAAAAAGCAGTTTTTTCGCCGACGTAACTAAAAAGGTGGCTCAGCAGTGTGGAAACTATGCATGAAAGGAAACCAAACGGTGTCCCAGAAAACGCCTCATGCCCCTCAAACGAAGACGCCGCAGACCCAGCTTTTCGGCGTTTTCTAAGAACAAACACTTCAAGACTGCTGATGTAACCCGTATTATTAGTTAACGCTTGAGCATCCGAAAGGGCCATGTAAAGTGTGGAACATTTGAACATCCAATTATTCCTCATTCTTGGCGTTTTCAGTCATTTTTGTAGCCCGATTCTGTGAGCCCGTGAAGACCCAAAGCAGCCGAGAAAGAGGTATACGGACCTTCTGGCTACCTTGGAATCTTCACGAGTTTTGAGAGAGGGGTGTTGCGTTTTGCTCTCAACCTTTGAGGGCGCAGAGGGTTTAAAACGATTTTTCAGAATTACACCCAAATCTTTCCCCAATCAAAAAACTAAATGCCAAGTGGTAAAGAGGGTCAATTTGGGAACAAACTTATTACCACATTCCGAATAGGAGAACAAAGAATCTCTCTAAGTGCGGAGCGGGATGAATGTCAGCTAGCGCTCGTCCGTTGAAGTATCTGCTCGGCTGGCTAATTGCAGGTACAAGAGGCGGCTTAACACGCGCTCAAATAATTAAGTCCATACATGATACTCCGCAAAACGCGAACCAAATGGCTAACGCGCTTAAGATGGACTACAAAACGGTGCGGTATCATCTTGAAGTTCTGGAGAAGAACAGAATCGTCACGAAGGTCGGAGACAATTATGGGGCAACTTATTTTCTGTCGCAGACTCTGGAAGAGAACTATGGCATGTTTGAGGAGATTCTGAATAAAATCTGGAAAAAGTAGAAAAGGAAGGGAAACAGAGTGGAAAAACGTATGACTAAGAGCATGAAAATCTGGCTATTCATAGTAGTGGCAGCCGTTTTAGCAATAGCTGCTTTAGCAGCGTTTTGGGCAGCATACACCATTAACCAACCAAGAGTCGAAAGTATTGGTACTTCTCCTCCTTTCCCATTCAGACCCATGCAGATTCAGGTAATCAACCCCGCTGACATAGAGTTATTCTACATAGCTAGAACAGTGTTTTCCACAATAAACATCGCCCTCTTAATCGCCCTCATAACTACTTACGCCAGCATATACGCTAAAACACGCTCACAATTCACAGTTGGACTGCTAATCTTCGCAATATTCTTCCTCATCAAAGACATAACGTGGAGCCCCTTCGTGATTGGCTGGTTCGGCTTTGGACTGTTTGGTTTGGGGCCATTCGCGTTTTTGCCTGACCTGTTTGAGTTTGCAGCGTTGTCCGTGTTGCTGTACTTGACTGTCAAGTATTGAGGGCTGATGCGAACGCTTAATAAAACACGTTCGCCCAGAAGTGAACAGGCGGTTCCTGAAGGGAAGCGCAGGCAATCCTTCGCAGAGGTCTCGTGGAGCCGCAAAATTCAGATTTACTTGTACAAGGGAGATTTTCATGCAAACTGAACCCAGCAAAGAGAAAAAACCTAACAGGCTCATAAACGAGAAAAGTCCGTACCTGCTTCAACATGCGTATAATCCAGTTGACTGGTATCCGTGGAGCCAAGAAGCATTTGACAGGGCAAAGGCTGAAAATAAACCAGTTTTCCTCAGCATAGGCTACTCGTCTTGCCACTGGTGCCACGTCATGGAGAAAGAATGTTTTGACGACCAAGAAGTAGCCGCGCTTTTGAATAAGGCGTTTGTGTGCATCAAAGTTGACCGTGAAGAACGCCCCGACTTAGATGCGGTGTACATGGCGGTGTGCCAAGCTTTGGGGCGAAGCTGCGGCTGGCCCTTGAACATTATGATGACGCCGCGCAAGAACCCGTTTTTCGCAGCCAGCTACATACCCAAAAGCAGCAGAGGCGGCATAAATGGGCTCATGGAGTTGGTTCCGCAGGTTATGCAAATTTGGGGCATACGCAAAGCGGAACTGGAAATTGTTGGTGCAGACATCAGGAGCCGCATAGAGGTTTTAGAGAAGAGAAACACGGAAAACGAGTTGGGAAAGGATGTTTTGGATGATGCTTATGAGAAGTTGGTTGCAGATTTTGATGTGGAAAGTGGCGGTTTTGGCACCGCACCTAAATTTCCCAGACCGCACACGATTCTGTTTTTGCTGCACTACTGGAAAAGAAAAGGAGAGAAAAACGCGTTGGACATGGCGGAGAAAACGCTGCGTGCCATGCGGCTGGGAGGCATCTTTGACCAAGTGGGCTTTGGCTTTCACCGATACAGCACTGATTCGCAGTGGTTGGTGCCACATTTTGAAAAGATGCTCTACGACCAAGCACTGTTAACTTTGGCTTACACGGAAGCGTACCAAATCTCAGGTGCTGGAAAATTCAAACTCACCGCCAAAGAAACCGTGGAG
Source organism: Candidatus Bathyarchaeota archaeon (assembly GCA_937873375.1). Taxonomy (GTDB): domain Archaea; phylum Thermoproteota; class Bathyarchaeia; order Bathyarchaeales; family Bathycorpusculaceae; genus JADGNF01. The sequence goes on along the minus strand of CALMWK010000016.1, from coordinate 4,603 downwards.
TACGTGCTGAGGGATTTGGCTTCGCCTGAGGGCACGTTTTACTCAGCGGAAGACGCGGACTCTGAAGGTGAAGAGGGCAAATTCTACCTGTGGACCATGGAGGAAGCCAGCAATGCCTTGCCGAGTGATTATGTGGAGTTGGCGGTTCGACTTTTTGGCGTTATGCCTGAGGGCAACTACTTTGACGCGTCGGTTGGGAGGCGAAATGGGCAAAACATACTGCATTTCCCCAAGCCATTAGACTGCATCGCGTCAGAGGCAGGCTTAACCCTTGATGAACTCATTCCAAGATTGGAGAAGATTCGAAACGCACTGTTTGAAGCAAGAAAAACGCGTGTGCGTCCATTGAGAGATGACAAGGTGCTGGTTGACTGGAACGGCTTAATGATTGCCGCGTTAGCTAAAGCCAGCCAAGTTTTCGGAGAACAGAAGTACTTGCAGGCGGCGGTTAAAGCGGCGAACTTCATCTTGGACCATATGCGAAAAGAGGATGGGACGTTGTATCATCGTTTTGCTGGAGGGGAAAGAGCCGTGGAGGGCTTCGTGGATGACTACGCGTTTTTCACGTTTGGATTAATCGAGCTTTATGAAGCGATGTTTGAGGAGAAGTACCTGCAAGCCGCGTCCGAACTGACTAAGATAATGATTGCTCGGTTTTGGGACGAAAAAGATGGCGGGTTCTACTTCACAACTAAAAACGCTGAAAATACGTTGCCCAGAATGAAGCAGGTGTACGATGGCGCTGCCCCGTCAGGCAACTCTGTGGCACTGCTGAATCTGCTGCGGCTTTCCCGCTTGACAGGTGACACAAATTACGAGGGGATTGTAAGCAAAATTCTCAAGGTTTTCGCTGAAGAGGTTCAGGGAGCGCCGCAGGCGTACACGTTTATGCTTGTTGGATTGGACTTCGCTGTGGGACCCGCATATAATGTTGTGTTAGTCGGCGACTTGCAGAATAAGGATATGAAGGAGATGCTGGCGGCTCTGAGAAGGAGTTATGTGCCTAACATGGTAGTTTCCCTCAAGCACCCCGCCAAAGCAGGTGTGGGCTACGAGAAAATTGACGGAAAAGCAACGGCGTATGTGTGCCGCGACCAGATTTGCATGCCGCCGACGAACAGCACTGCGAAAATGCTTGAGCTTCTGGGGCAGAAGTGAAAAGGAAATCGTTAAATCTTTAGTGCGCCTACGCTGATTGGTTAGCATTAAGAAGAAAGCATTCAGCTCGGGACCCATACAGGGCATGGAGAACGAGCAGGGCTACAGGCAAGTCATAACCGAAATCTGCACACGGTTAGGTTTTGAGGTGATTGACCCGTGGCTCCGCGAGAAAGTGATTTACCGAAAAGATGAGCCTTGCTGGTGGAGCAAAGTGCCTGTGCCTGATTTTGTTCAGCGGGACCTTGAGGACGCAGAGCGATGTGATGTGATGATTGTTTATTTGCCGAGGCTTTCGGCTGGTGCATGTATGGAAATGTTTTACGCTAAGCGGAAAGGCAAGAAAGTTATTGTGGTTTCAGATATGGATTGCCTGAGCCCGTGGATTACAGTTCACTCAGATGTTGTTGTGAAGGATTTTGTGGAGCTTGAGGCGGCTCTGAAGCAGTAAGGGTTAATGCCGCGCAAGTCTGATGCAGGTTAAGTGGGAGAAACGTTGAGTCTGAAGGGAATCTACGTACTAATCATCCGCTTAGACGGCGATGCCGATGTAAACATAGGTGCCTTAGGCGAGAGAACGTTCAAGAAAGGCTTGTACGCTTATGTGGGTTCTGCGCAGAACAATTTGGAACAGAGAGTAAAACGCCACCTTAGAAAAGAGAAGCGCAAATTCTGGCACATCGATTACCTGCTGGACAGCAACGCCACCAAAGTGGTGGAAGTACTTTACAGGCAAGGGGGCAAAGCGGAAGAATGTACCTTAGCCAATTTACTTGCCAAGACAGGCGAAGCAGTAAATGGTTTTGGCTGCTCAGACTGCCACTGCAAAAGCCACCTTTTCCGTACATCAGACACCCGTTTTCTGCGTGAATATATGCAAGTATTGGATATGGAGAAACTGCAAAAACAGGATACTAAGTAAATTTTATAATCACAGGTGGATATACTCTCAAGCGAGGTTTAGATATGCTACTTAAAGATGAAAGCATGCTGGCAATAGGCATGATATCCTTAACGTTGGGGCTTCTAATTGGCAGATTTTTATATTTTGAATATGCTGGTTTCTCAGTTACAGATTTTTTGGAAGGCGTCTTGATTGGGCTGTCATTAGTGATGAATTTGGCTTATCTAATAAAAGTGAGAGAAAAGCCAAAAAGTGTTACTTGTTGAGTTTTTGGTACTGCTTAAAGAAAGCTAAGGTTTCCTTTGCCGAGGTCACACGTTTTGTTTCGATGTGGTTGAATGTGACCAATTTCAGGTTTTCGGGTTCCAACTCAAACTTTGCAAATGCGTCCATGTTTGGGGTCTCGTAAACAACCCATGATGTGTGTCCCCAGCGGTCAGTCCAGACACAAACCACTTTGATGCCGTGTTTAGCTGCTAGTGCGTCGACGGTTTCCAGCCAAGTTTTCATGGTTTGCAGGTTCTCTGGTTTGCCTAAGGGGCAACTTTCAGGCGAATGCCTCAACGTCTGTAGTACATACATTCAAACCGCTCCTGTTTCCTCAAACAATCCACCCTCAACTATCGGAGTTATGCTTAAAATACGTTTTAATCTCAAGCTAGCTCGCAGTCTCATTGCAAACATTACAACTGAAGTTTATTGCAGAATTATGCCAAAAAACTAAGCTTACTACGTTACAGAAAGGGACAGCGGCAAACTCTTTGGGAAAAGGAAATAAACCCCGAAGTACATTCTCGGAAAAGGTACTACACTTGTCTGTTGCGGTCGTAGTCTAGCCTGGTTTAGGACATCAGCCTGCCACGTTGACGACCCGGGTTCAAATCCCGGCGACCGCACCAATCACACTTCTTTGGTAGTTTCTTCGTTTTTATTGGAAAATTTGGGACTCAGGTCTGTTGGAAGGACAAGTTAAATAAAAGAAGAAAAGACGAGGTTCTAAACGGCTGTTGCCTGTGGTGAGGCTGACGTTTGTTTCCTCTTCAACAGCACTACGGCGAGGGCTGTGGCAGCCATGAAAAGCGGCAAAACAAGCATTGAGGGAAACTCTGGAACCACCCAAGTGTTCGACTCCTTCAGCGCAAGATGCTGTGCAATTGTTTGGTTTGGCGTGGAGGAGCTTACACTGGTTAGTGTGTACTCCACAACAATTCCGGATTGCTTGTCAAAGTAGAGGTCCATGTAACTGTAAACATAACCTTCTATGTTCGTGTTGTTCACTGCTATATGGTTGGTTTCCCTAAAACCGCTCGGGTAACTGCGGAATCCAGTGCTGTTTATGAGGTAAGGAAGGTCCGTTGCCGATGGAAACAGCAAGCCTCCAGCGGTGAGGTTAGCCGCGTAAACGTATATTGACCCTGTGGCGCCGGAGCTAACTTCTGACACGTCAGTGCCGTTCAATGCTGTTCCGTTCAGGAGTTGCCAGACAGTTTGAATCACCACGGTGGTGCTTGTGGTTGTTTCCACGGTAAGTTGGAAATAGGCGGTCTGGTTCTGAGCGACCAAGTATGCAGGAGCAACATCTGCTGGATTCGTGGAGTTCCAGTAGAAAGTAAGGTCATATGTGAACACGTTTCCCGGTGAAACACCTACGGAAACTTGGGTTTGGGCTGACGCGCTCCCGATAACTGTGAAACTTATAAGAAACATGAGGAATGTTGCAGCAACTGTTTTCTTGTTCATGGTACGTCCCGCGTACTAGTCGGCTTGTCGAGTTTTTATGGTTTGTGGAGTATTCCCAAATCTATCCCAAATTTTTCAGGAAGAAAAAAATTTCGGATTAAAGGAAACAGCTCTAAGGCAGTAGATAAATAGTGAAAAGATGTGAAAGGCTAAAAGCCGTTTATACTTCTTTGATTTCGCACTTGAGCTTCTTTATGGTTTCTTCAGCTTTCCCAGACTCAACTTTCAAAGTGTAAAGCTTGCCTGGCGTGCGAAGTTTCAGCTTCACTAAGCTTTTTAGGCGTTTGACAGCGCAGTACTTGGCGCGTGCGCTCATTTCTACGAATTTTTCTGCATCAATGATTTCAACTGGCATACGCTTTTTTCACCGTTAGACACTTGCAGGGATACTTCGCGAGTTTTTATCTGTTTTGGTGCCAGCACCATTAGAGTCACGTTTTCCTTCACAGGAAAAGACAGAGAAGGTTCAATTATTCGCAACATAAGAGTTTACAGCGAGACAACAAACGCTTAGACGCAAAATTGAGGCAAAGTTAACGTTTTTATTCTGACAGATCTAGAATAGAACAGAGACTGTTTATGTCTGAACCCCTCGTGGACTTCGCTTTCAACTTGGTTAAAGCCATCATAGTCCTGTTCATAATCGTAGACCCATTTGGTAACATTCCCATTTTCATGAGCTTAACTGAGAAGATGACGGGGAAGGAAAAAAAGAAAATATTCAACACCGCCACCATCATCGGCTTTGTGCTTCTTTTAATTTTCGCGTTTACAGTTCAAGAAATTTTCAGCATCTTCGGA
>CALMWK010000015.1 GCA_937873375.1 Candidatus Bathyarchaeota archaeon | reverse complement strand
AAGAGAAGGATCCTCATATTATACGGTGGTTGTAAAATTCCGCAACTCGACTGAGTCTCTTCCCAATGCGACGCTTGCGGTCCCAAGCCCACTGCCTTCCTTATTCGAATACAAAAGTTTTGTTCATGCTGGCGAGACTTGGGAGGCACCCTTAACTTTACAAATCAAAACCCAAACAGTTACGAACGAAGTTTCTTATGTGCCCACTTTGACAATCAATGGGCTATCTTATCCTGTGAACAAGGCATCTGCATGGGATTCAAACAAAAGCGGGTATTATTACGGTCTGTTTGCGGAGCTTTGGACATTTGACTCTACTTCGGGCGTTCCCATATACGATAATCGATCGGTGCATTTGATGTTTAATATGACTGCTTAGGATTATTCTGGAATTTGATATAGAATTAGGTTCTACTGTTTCTTATATATAACGATTCTTTATTATTGTATTGAGAGTGATTAATATGCAGGAGAAGGCTTGTTATCCACTGGAACTTTATCACGATGCGTTGTACAGAGTGGACTCACAGAATATTCAAATAATCATAGCTGCGCTAAACGAGGAAGAAGGCATAGCTTGCACAATTACCGAGATTAACATGTTCCTAGACAATCCACGAATTCTAGTGGTTGACGGGAAAAGCACCGATCAAACTGTCCCAGTAGCCAAAAATCTTGGCGCCGACGTGATTTTTCAGAAAGGCATCGGAAAAGGCGATGCGTTAAGTATGGGACTCAAAAATATAGACGCCAAAGCAAACTACATTGTTTTTTCTGACGCTGATTATACCTATCCTGCTGAGCATATCCCTGATATGATCAAGATTTTGGAGAGCAACCCCAACGTCGGAATGGTCTGTGGCAACAGGTTCAACTCTGAATATCCCCTAGAAGGAATGAAAGGTGTATTTCACATCGGAAACATGCTAATTGCAACTGCTCACTCGATGTTTATAGGTGTAAACATGAAAGACCCGCTTACCGGTCTACGTGTGATTAGATCTGATTTGTTGCGCAATTGGTGTCCTTCATCAAAAGACTTTGACATTGAAGTTGAATTGAACAGTTATGTACAAAGTAAAGGGTTTGTAACTGTCGAGATTCCAATCGCCTACCGCCCCCGCATAGGTGAAAAGAAGCTCAAGGTTAAACACGGCTTCAAAATATTACAACGTATCTTTAATGAGTCTTTGAAATAGTCAAGAGACACATCAAAAGATTGTTGGAACTTTTTGTTTAAGGAGCAGTCACTTTATTTTACAGGCGTGAACTTGTATGAAAATTGGAACAAAAATCAAACGAAACATTAAAGCTATCTCACCAGTGATAGCTACCCTACTAATGATTGCAATAACAGTAGTTGCTTCTTTAGCTGCGTATGCTTGGATTACAGGTTATCTTAATTTTACAACCAATAGACTAGATCAAGGACTTCAAATTCAAAGTATTGCTGTTGACTCCCAAACAGGTAACTTGTTAGTTTATGTTCAAAATACTGGCAAAGGAACCAT
>CALMWK010000014.1 GCA_937873375.1 Candidatus Bathyarchaeota archaeon | reverse complement strand
GTTTTCGGACAAACAGAAGGACTTTTCGGACCTGAACTTGACCTAAGAGAACTCCAAAAAACCGGACGCATCGGCAGAATCGAAATTGACCTACACTCCAAAAACGACCGAACATTCGGCAGCATAACAATCCCCACAAGCTTAGACCGCGTAAGCACAGCACTAATTGCCGCCAGCGTAGAAAGCATAAACCGTGTTGGACCATGCCAAGCAAAAGTTAACCTTGACCGAATCGAAGACATCCGCGAAGCACGCCGAAAAATCATAATCGACCGCGCCAAAGAAATCCTTCACAAATGGAACATCGAATCCATGCCCAGCGTTGACGAAGTCTACAAAGAAATCAGCGACACCATGAAAGTGGGCAAAGTCGAAAAATACGGACCAGACGAACTACCCGCAGGACCAGCACTAGAAAGCAGCAAAGAAATCATCGTAGTCGAAGGACGCGCAGACATAATCAACCTCATGCGTTGCGGTATCCTGAACACAGTAGCTCTAGAAGGCGCCAAAGTCCCCGAGTCAATAAAGCGGCTCACTAAAGAAAAAGAAGCCACAGCACTACTAGACGGTGACCGCGGTGGCGACTTAATTCTCAAAGAATTATTGCAAGTAACAAGCGTAAAGTACGTTGGACGTGCACCAAGAGGCAAAGAAATCGAAGAATGTAACTGCAAAGAAGTCAAAGAAGCCATAGAAAAACGCATTGCAGTCTCAGACCTGTTCAAACCTAAAAAAGCCGAAAAATCAAAGCAGGAAGTTCCCGAAGCTATAGGTCAAACAGCAAAATCGCTACAGGGCTCACTTGAAGCAGTTCTGATGAATGAAAAGCTTGAGCAGATGGAACGTATACCCGTCAGCCAACTCGCCGAGAGACTCCAACAAATCAGCGGCGTTGACACTGTAGTCTTTGACGGCATCATAACCCAGAGAATAGTTGACATAGCAAGCGAAAGAAACATCAAACGCATCATCGCATCACGCGTTTCAGAAACCGTCAAACCCGTGTTAAACGTTGAACTTGTGACTTTCCAATCAGTCGTACAAAACTAGCAGCTACAAACGCCCCTAACTTTTTCCTTTTTTCCTTTCATTCTCTATAGTAACGAATAGACATTAAAAGAGAGGTTCAGGTTGGCTGGTTAAACTCAGCCATTTTCAGGTGAATCGCCGCAACCGTGGCTTTAACGTTTTTGTCCTCCACTACGATTATTATTTGGCTTGTGTGGGGAGCAAAAATACCTCGCTTTATGTTGATGCCCTGAATGGCGCTAATGGCTGTTGAAGCTACACCTGCCGAATCCTTCATCTTGTCACCTATCAACGTGACTACGCCCAAGCCATAGTCAATCTTCAAAACATCATCAAAACCTTTGAGTTTCTCTTCGTTTTTCTTTAGGAAATCTGAATCCAAGAACAGAAAATCTCTAATTCGCTCACCTGTCTCTAAGGTTTCAGCGCCCAAATCCATAAAGTCATTGCGCTTCTCCCAAATTCGCAACGAATCCTCCAGCGAACGACTCTTCTCATCATGCATCGAAAGAATGGCACAACCAGTTTTTCCCGTTAAACATTTCACTACCGTTTTGTCGTCGGTTTCAGCTTGAATCGCCGAGAACATAGCAGGCTCATCAATGGGCACCACAAGCAGCCGCTGCCCAAAACGCCTAGCCAAAGCAATGGCGGGACCCTGCACAATCTTCATACCCATCAAAGACGCCTTATGCGCCTCATTATACGTCAGCGCAGCAACGTGCTCAGTTTTCTGACCCTTAACCACTTTGGGGTCTGCACTCTGAACAGGCACATCCTTATACAGCAACGTTTCCGTCTCATAATTATCCTTCAAAAGGCATGAAACGAAAACCGCCGTCAAATCCGAGCCGCCTCTACCCAGAATTGTCTCTAATCCATCAGCGGTTACGCCCATGAAGCCAGCCATCGAAATGACTTTACCCTGCTCCAAAGGTACAACAAACTGGTCTAGGCGTTTCTTACTTAACTCGTAATTTGGCGTAGCATCTTCAAAATTGTCATCCGTAACAACAGGCCAATCCTGCAACTTAAGGCTACACGAGTCAAGCCCGCTACTCCGCATAACATAATCCATCAGTATAGACGTAGCGAATTCCCCGCCCAGAGCCAAAACTTTGGCTTTCACGTTGCCGCTGAACCGCTTGTTAACCGACCGCAAAGCCGCTTCAGTTAACACCTTGCAGTGAGCCAAATCCGCCTTCGCCTTAACTGAATATTCTCCTTTAACGTAAAGCTTAGCTATATGCGCGTAAATGTCGAAAACCAAATCTACCGAAGCTGGAGATGATGCTTGAGCATGCGATTCACCGATTCTGATAAGTGCATCTGTGCAGCCTGTAGGTGCCGAAAAAACCGCGATTGGACCTGTTGAATCTGCTTTTTTGAGCGCCTTGATTCGTTTTATGATTTTTGGGATGCCTTTGCCTTCGACATCAAGTAAGCTGCCGCCGAATTTTGCCACTGAAAGTTTGTTTTTGACCGCTGATTCCTCCTTGGTATTGTGTTTAGCACGTTGAATCCTGCTTTAATAATTTTCTCAACCTACAAACATCCTAAACAGCTGTATTCGTTAAAAATTCCCCGTTTTCCTATTTATGAAAAAACATATCTATTTGGTTTGGCACTATTGAAGTGAGAAACTCGGGGTCAGCCTACACGACGCAGGTTACCATTCTAAGGAGGAACTAGAAACATGAAGCATTTTTTCTTAATCCCCATAGCAATCTTCCTGATAGTAGCCATCACGGTTGCGTTCCTAGTTCCTTTTAACTTGGCTGACAAAAACAAAGAACCTGACTTCTACGTCGGCATCAGCTTCTGCGGAAACACCGCATCCCAAGCAAAACTGCTTATCGACAAAACAAAAGAATACACTAACCTCTTTGTTTTACAATCTTTCCCGATAAGCAGAAACGAAACCGCAATTTACGAGATTTGCGACTACGCAGTCGCCCAAGGCTTAAACATCATAATTAATCTAGGAACTTATGATAATGAAACTTGGGATTGGCACTTTGACATCTTCAAAAATGGCACATCTCGATGGGGAAACCAATTCAAAGGCGTATATTACGATGACGAACCAGGAGGAATCCAGCTTGACTACAATTGGACTGAATTTTTCACTAACGAAGCTAATAAAGCCTACTTCGAAAGCCTTCTGAATAATACCAATGTAAATGATACACCGCCATTGGTTCAAATGTTTGCAAAATTTGAGGACGCAAGAGTTAACGGAACTAAACCGCAAAATTATGAGTTGGAAGCCAAAACATTTGCCTATTTTTACAGGGACTTTTCGGCTTTCAGAAACATAACAAACGCAGGAATCAAAACATTTACTTCAGACTATACCATGTACTGGTATGACTACCTTGTAGGATATGATGTCCTTTTGGCTCAACTGGGTTGGAACAGCAGCTACATCAGGGACATAGATTTCATAAGAGGCGCAGCCCAAGTGCAGAACAAGGAGTGGGGTGCAATCATAACTTGGAAATATAATCAAACGCCATATCTTGACAGCGGCGCAGTACTATACAATCAGATGCTGACAGCCTACCAAGCAGGCGCAAAATACGTCATAATCTTCAATTACCCACAAATCGGAGACAACATCTATGGTGGCGCAATGACGGAAGAACATTTTGCAGCTCTGGAACAATTTTCACACGATGTCATGTCCACCTCGGCAATTCGGGTTACGTCTGATGAGAGTAAAGCTGATGCTGTTTTGGTTCTGCCTCACAATTATGGCTGGGGCATGAGACTTCCAGATGATCGGATTTGGGGCTATTGGGGACCTGACGAGAAGTCGCCTCAGATATGGAATATTACAACTAAGCTTCTGTTACAGTACCGTTTGCGATTGGACATTGTTTACGATGATCCTGCGTTTCCTGTTGCGGGCAAGTACCAGCACATATACTATTGGAACAGCACTTTGTAGCGGAGCTAAAAATAAGGAAATTATTTGTGGGTTCTTTTCTTGAGTAAGTAAACAGTCGCCACTGCTATGACAGCGATGCTTGCGCCTCCAGCGATTATCAGTTCCATTTGCAACTCGGACGTTGTCTTTTCTGTAACCAATGTTGGTGCTGGCGAAGTTTCTCCGGTGATTGACCAGATTCGCATGTCGGGGTCACACAGGTTGGTGACGTACATGCAACCAACTGTAACTATTTCCACGGTGCCGTCTTTGTCGATGTCTCCTGAGGCTACGTTCCATGCGCAGACGCCTTCGCCAACTGTCCAGTCCACGCTTTGCTTTAGCGATAGGTTTGTGCCGTTCCAACTCCAAACTTTGAGTTGCGCGTTTTCGGTTATTGTTGCGTTTTCTGTGAAGCTTGTTTGTCCTGCTGTTACGCCGCTTGTGACAATTTCGGTGTTTCCGTCTTTGTCCACATCGTTGAGAGTTATGGATTTGACTTCGGTGATGTATTCGCTTGACCACTCATAGCTGGCCTCTAACCCGATGGTTTGTGCAGTTAGGTTCCAGATGCGAAGTTGACCGTTAACTTTTTCGCCGTCATAGGTGAATCCGCCTGTGATTATTTCGCGTGTGCCATCGGCGTCAACGTCACCTATTTTCACGTTGTTGACGACTGTGTTTCCTTGGATGCCCCCTGCGCTGGTTAAGGCGTATGTGTTTGGTATGGTTTGCCATTCACGGTTTGCCTGCAGTGACAGTTCTGTTCCGTTCCAGTGCCAGATGCGGATTTGTCCAGCGCTGTTGGCTAGTTCTTGGTTGTATCCTGCGGTGACGATTTCGATTATACCGTCGTTGTTTAAGTCGGCTACGGATAGGCTGTTGGCGCTTGCTGCGGTGCCGTCGTTCCATTCGACGCTTTTGAGGAGGTTAAGTTCGGTGCCGTTCCAGTTCCAAACTCGTAGTTCAGCGTTAGTTTGGTTGGTTTCAGGGTTAAAGGTTCTGCCTGCTGTTATGATTTCTGGGTTTCCATCCTTGTCTGCGTCAGTGATTATTGCTGCGGTTATGCTGCTTCGTCCCATGGTGGCGTTCCATTCTTTGCTGGTTAAACATTTGAGGTCGGTTCCGTCCCAATTCCAGATTCTAATCTGCGCGTAAGTGCCTGACTGGTTTGCCATGTTTCCTCCAGTTAAGAGGTTAGTTGTGCCATCCGTGTTTGCGTCTCCTGCTGCAACGCAGACGATGTTTGCGGAGTCTTGGCTGTTTGGCCATTTGTAGCTTGTTTCTAATGTGAGGTTTTGTCCGTTCCAGTTCCAGATTTTCAGGGGTGCTGATGCGTTAGCGCGTGTTTCGTTTTCCATGTCGTAGGTGTATCCGCCTGTGACGATTTCTGTGGTGCCGTCAGCATCCAAATCTGAGAGAAGGAGGTTGTGTGTGGCGAAGATGCAGGTTCCGCCAACCATGTAGGTGTCCCAGTGTTGTTCTTTTTCCACCACAAGTGAGCTGGTGGTTGATTGGGCTGATATTTTAGTTGTTAGGGCAAATGTGAGAATTAAGAGGAGTGCGCAAGTTAGGAGAATACTTTTGGATTTGTGTTTCATTGGGGGCTTCGTCCTTAAGCCTAAGTGCCATATTGAAGTTGCTGGGGTTTGAATAAAAGTTTTTGGCAACTCTGTTATTCTTTGGTCGGCTATTCTCGAAGCGGGCTATATCCGTTATATAGATTTTGTTGAGTTTCTGTGAGTCTTTTTTTGTTTAGTTTGTAGTTGTAGATTGGTTGCTAGGCACATCTACTTCTTGGGGGTTGTGTTGTCTGTTGTGTTTTGGCGAAGGGGTTTGGTTTGGGTTTTGTTCTGGTTGTGCAGGCTGTGACAGGCAGCACCAAGTCAACTCAAAAAAAAAGAAGCGTATCCCCAAAAGTTTACCTGAACCGTAACTTCCCCACAAACCTTACAGTACCCCTTTCAAACGCGTACTGGACTATAGCTTGAAGGAGCGGTGACTTGCCTTCTAGATGCCGCTGGCTCTCTGGGGCGTTGCTGTTTAAGTGCTTTCTTTGGGTTTTCCAGCTGTTTTGCCTGCGAGTTTGTTTCCGCATTTGAAGCAGTAAATGGCGCTGCCTGCGTTTTTTTCTCCACAACTCGCGCAGACTATAGGTTCTTTGTATATTGTTTTTTGTATGTTGTTTCTTGCGACTTTGAAGGCTTCTTGCATTTCTTTGGCTGCTATGGTGAAGGCTTTCTCCATTTCGTGGCTCATTCGGGTTAATGTTTCACGCATCTCGTCTGAGGGCGCAGTTGTTGCGCCTGTTCCTGTTTTTGTGCCGCATTTTGAGCAGAAGAGGGCGTCTTTTGGGAGTTCTTCGCCGCAATTGATACAATATGTCATAAACATACCACAAACCACAGTGGTGGTGCCGGAAATTTAAATGTTGCCAAATGCAGTTTTTAGCGTTTGCTGCGTTGTGTGTAGTTCGGGTTGGCCAAGCTTGTGTGTTGTTAAGGAAAAATAAAAATGGGGTTGTGTTGGTGCTATATTAGTGTGAAGCTCCAGAGGGCGATGCCTATCAAAGTCAGTAACACGGCTATGGCAGCGAAGATGAGAACAACTATTATGCTTATTGCGAACGCTTTTAGCCATCCGCAGTCAAAGAAGTGCTTCACTAGCCCCAACCAGACAAACAGTATTATTATTGATGCGATGAAGCCTGTGAAGAAGAAGCCTAAGACTGCTCCGAGGACTGCGCCTAGAAGTACTATCCAGAGGGCGTCAGTGAATTTTGCTTTGTCTTTGCCGACTAAGAGTCTTCCTGAAATCCAAAGAACGGGCGACAGCAAAACAATGTTGACTATTGCTTGTATCAGTAGGGCGTCTAAGTTAATTGCCATGACTTTTTTTCTCCCATCCTTTAATCAACTGTATTGGTTTTAAAATTTTTCTTTTGCGACAAATACTTGATTAACGTAATTTCAAAAATAAACTAAAAAAGGTTAGAGGCGAAATTTGCGCCCCTTAGGCTGCACGTTTTCGTCAAACTCTTTCGCCAACTGCTCCAGAAGCGCCCGTTGCTGCGAGGTTATTTTCTCTGGAACAATGATTCCCACACGGACTAAGAGGTCGCCTTTGCCGTATCCTCGGAACCTCGGCATTCCTTTACCTTTAATTCGGAGAACTTCGTTTGCCTGCGTGCCTGAACGAATCTTTAGGGTTGTTGGTCCTTCCAGAGTAGGCACTTGTAATTCTGCGCCCAAAACCGCTTGCGGATAACCAATTGGCAGCACATAGTATAGGTCGTCGCCGTCCCTCAGGAACAGCTCATGGGGAACAATGTGGACCATAACGTAGAGGTCTCCAGGTGCGCCTCCGTTAGGCGCCATTTCACCTTCACCACGGAGCCTAAGCTGGTATCCCTCATCAATGCCTGCGGGCAGTTTCACAGTGATTTTTCGTCGTTTCTTAACCAAGCCTGAGCCATGACAGTTTCTGCAGGGCGCTTCAATTAGTTTGCCTTTTCCCCTGCACTCGGGACAGGGTGTCACTTGCACAAACATACCAAAAGCGCTTCGCCGCATGTTCTGGACTTTGCCTTGACCATTGCATCGAGAGCATATTTTTGCTTGTGTACCTGGTGCGGCTCCTGAACCGCCGCATACGTCGCATCTTTCGGTTCTTGGGATTTCAACTTCTTTTTCGGTCTCTTTTGCGGCTTCTTCCAAAGTTATGTTAAGCTCATAGAGTAGGTCTTGTCCGCGGTTGGTGCGTTGACCAAAGCCGCCTCCTCCGAAGTTGCCGCCGAAAATTTGGCGGAAAATGTCTCCGAAGTCAAAACCTAAATCGCTAAAAACTGTGTTGAAGTCGGCGCCTCGGAAAATATCTTCTTCAGTGTACCTTTGGTCAAAACCTGAATGACCTAGCTGGTCGTATTGTTGGCGTTTTTGGTCGTCTGAGAGGACCGCGTAGGCTTCGCTTATTTCTTTGAATTTTTCTTCTGCTTCTGGCGACTTGTTTCGATCAGGGTGGTACTGCATCGCTAGCTTTCGGTAGCTGTCTTTGATTTGGTCTTTATTGGCCTCTCTGGGTACGCCAAGAACCTCGTAGTAATCAGGTTTTTCAGCCATGTTGTTAACCGCTGGAAAAGAAAAAGTGTAGGTAGTAGGTCAAAACTGTTTCGCTACCTACTTGACTTTGTAGTCGTCTGAATCGACCACTTTCTCTCCGCCTGAAGGAGGCGGTGTCTGTTGATCTGCTTGTGGTCCAGCTTGACCTGCCTGCGCTTGCTGCTGTTTTGCCTGTTCCGCAGCTGCTTGCTGATAAATAACCGTGCCCACATCTTGGAGGACTTTGCTGAGTGCATCAGACTGCTCTTTCACTTTTGCCATGTCGTTGCTTGCTAATGCGTCCTTCAAAGCGGTCATTGCGGCGTCAATTTTGCTTGTTTGTTCTGCAGTAAGCTTTTCTGCCAAGTCTTTCTTGGTTTTCTCTGCAGTGTAGACCATGCTGTCAGCGGTGTTTCTAAGTTCAGCTTCGTCACGCTTCTTTTTGTCTTGGTCTGCAAATTGCTCTGCTTCTTTAACCATGCGTTCCTTGTCTTCTTTGGACAGTTTTGTGGATGCGGTGATGCGGATTTTGGCTTCTTTGCTTGTGCCGCGGTCTTTGGCTGTAACGTTGAGTATACCGTTTGCGTCAATATCAAAGGTTACCTCTACTTGGGGTACACCTCTGGGTGCTGGGGGAATGCCTTCCAAGTTGAACATACCTAGAGAAACGTTGTCGGAAGCCATTTGGCGTTCGCCTTGAAGCACATGAATAGTTACGGCTGTTTGGAAGTCTGCTGCTGTGGTGAAAACTTGGCTTCTCTTTGTGGGAATGGTTGTGTTCTTTTCCATAACTTTGGTGAATATGCCGCCCATTGTTTCCACGCCAAGTGTTAAGGGGGTAACATCCAGCAAAAGTAAGTCATGCACTTCACCAGTGATTACGCCTGCTTGAATAGATGCGCCAATAGCAACGCACTCCATAGGGTCCAAGCCCCGTTCAGGTGCCTTACCCAAAATTTGCTCCACGAATTTCTGCACTAACGGCATTCGAGTCATGCCGCCTATGAGAATGATTTTGTCAATACCTGTGGGCGACAGTTTTGCGTCTTCAAGCGCCTTCACGATTGTCCGTTCAGTTTTTTGAACAATCGGTTGAGCTAGCGACTCAAGTTTAGTTCTTGTTAGGGTAAGATGTAGGTGTTGAGGACCCGTGTTTGTGGCAGTTAGGAAGGGCAAGTCAATATCTGTGCTCATAAGAGTGGTTAGTTCTATCTTTGCTTTTTCTGCTGCTTCTTTAAGTCTAGCCATAGCCATGGTGTCATTGGTGACATCTACGCCCGTCTGCCTTTTGAACTCGTCTATGACATAACTCATAACTGCTTTGTCAACATCGGTGCCGCCTAATTGGGTATCACCGCTTGTCGATAAAACTTGGAAGACACCTTTCCCAAAGTCCATAACGGTAACGTCGTGGGTTCCGCCTCCGAAGCTGAAAACGAGAATTTTCATTTCTTTTTCAAGTTTGTCAATCCCATAGGCGAGGCAGGCTGCGGTAGGCTCGTTTACTATTCTCATTACTTCGAACCCTGCGATTTCGCCTGCATCTTTGGTGGCCTGTCTTTGATTATCATCGAAATGAGCTGGAACTGTTATGACTGCTTTTTTTATGGCACTCCCAAGGTATGTTTCAGCGTCTTTCTTAATTTTCTGCAGAATAAAAGCGCTAATCTGCTGTGGACTATACTCTTTTCCGTGGACTTTGACTTTGTAGTCGGTGCCCATTTTCCGTTTTATTTCGAAAATTGTTCCTTCAGGATTTGCTGATGCTTGTCGTTTTGCTGATTCACCGATGAGGAGTTGCCCGTCTTTGGTGAAGGCAACAACCGAGGGGAACATTTTGCCTGCCATGGTGGGTCCCTCGGCGCTGGGTATAACGGTGGCGCGTCCGCCTTCGAATATGGCTGCGGCGCTGTTTGTTGTTCCTAAGTCTATTCCTAAAACTTTTTCTCCAGTTTGAACATTGCTCACTTTTTATTTTCCTCCTTATTTTGTGACTTTGAAGATGATTTAACTGAGACCTTGGCTATGCAGGGTCTTATCACTTTGTCTTTCATAACATAGCCTTTCTTCACTTCCTCAACTACAACACAGCCCTCAACATCGTCGCGTTCCACAGTGGCTACGGCGTTGTGTTTTAAGGGGTCAAAAGGCTTGCCTTCGCTTTCTATTGGAGAAACACCTTCTTGCTCAAGAACCTTTCGCAGGCGCTTGAGCGTCATTTGTACCCCTTCGGTGAGTGTTTTAGCTGAGTTTGTGGTTTGTGCGGTTTTAACTGCCAACTCCAATTCATCCACCACTTCCAGTAGCTGAATTAATAGGCGTTCGTTGCTATATTGACTGACTTGCTGTATTTCTCGGTCACATCGTTTCCGTAGGTTCTCAAAATCCGCCTGCAAATACCTTAAGCGAGTTAGACAGTCTTCGCTACGCTTCTTCTCCGCTTCCAGCTGCTGTTCTATGTCAACTTGTTGCTGCTTTTTGTCTTCTGGGGCTTCTTTCATGGGTGAATCTCCTAGTTGGTTTGCAGTTTTTTACCGTGCATAAATAAACATATAGTTTTCGCTTATTAAGACATGTTTCTCTCAAAACCCAAAAAATCACGGTGAAGTAACTTCTCCGTTTAGTTTAGATAGCTAAAAAAGTAAAAAATGGGGGGTGGTTTGCGTTGTTTTATAGTTGTACCGGTTTTTCAATTGGTGGTGGTGCAGGTGGGGCTGGTTGTTGTGGTCTGAGTTGGAAGAAAGCTATTGCAACTAACAGAACTGCAATCCACACAAGAATCAAGCCTAATCCGAAGACTATGGTCAGAACTGCGCCTACTAGCAATACTGTTCCTGCAGTGCCAAACAAGCCGACGCCAGACTTTTCGCGGAGACTATTGAGTGATTTCCTGTAGAGAATTGCAACTACCAGAACGAACACGAAAAGAACGACAAAGGCTACGAGAATAGCTGCTAAGAAGGGCCCGATTGTGCTGAGGTCTATGTTTGTAGTTATATCTGCCGGGTTAACCTGTCCAAGGGACGCCCAATCTCCATTCCAGCTGGGTACAATGTTGGACATGAACCCGAGGACTGCCGTGAAAATTATGGCAACGAAAGCGACGCCTCCAACTATTCCTGTGATGGTGCCGTAGAGGGCATTGTTGAAGATTCCTGCTTCGCGGTAGTAGTCAGCTAAGCCTTTCATGCCTACGAGTAGAAGTATAAATCCGACAAGACCCAGCAATCCAAAGGTGTATGTGCTCAGATACGGAAGTACGCTGATGAACATCAGTATTGCGCCTATGCCGCCCAAGTTTTTGCTTGTTTCAAAGTTCATTTTGTTTTACTCTCCCAAAGCTTCGTTTCTAAGGTTTGAAGATAAAAGGTTTACTGTGCAAAACATCCACTAATTCAATGCAATGGTTACTTGAAGGTTTTGTTTTTTAGTTGTTTTTTGAGCACGGCGTAGTAGCTTTCAAGGTACCCTTTGCCTTTTTCTGTTAGGGTGTAGACTTTTCTTGACCTTCCTTGCTGTTGCTGTTTTTGGCTTGAAACAAAGCCGTCACGTTCGAGGTGGTTGAGCATGGGGTAGAGGGCGCCATGTCGGAGTTTGATGCCGAGGTCGTTTTCCACGTTTTTTTTGATTTTGTAGCCCCACATGGGTTCCGCAGCGATTAAGCGGAGCAGTTGGATGTCAAGTAGGTTTTTGGTTATGCGTTGGATGATTTCGTTTTTGTAGTCTTCAGTCATGTTGTCGCTTCCGTAGTGGGGTTTGTGTTGATGTTGTTGTGGTTTGCTTATTTAAGTTATGTAAAATGGTGTTGGGGCGTCGCTGGTTGTGTGTGGATGTTGCATAAACTTATATGGTTGTTCGATTCATATACAGAATCAGAATAGGTACAATAGTAGACATATTGTATACACGTACAACAAAACAACACCTCAAACAAACGCCTGAAAGGAAAAACAAAAAATGCCCAACCCCAAAAAAGAAGCCGAAACCAAACTCATGAAGGGCCTACTGGACTTCATCGTTCTCCAACTCTTAAGCACACAGCAGATGCACGGCTACCAAATAATAGCAAAAATACGAAAAGCATACGGCGTTTACTTCGGACCCAGCACCATCTACCCCCTTCTGAGCGCGCTCCAAAAGAAAGGCTTCATCACTGGTCAATGGAGCATGGACATGGAGCGCCCACGAAAAATCTTCCAGCTAACAAAAGAAGGGCAAACCGTGTTAAATTTTACTGAAGACTCGTTTAATCTGATATGTAAAAAAATAACCACCGCCTCAGCAGATCACGGTATGGAACTTGGACCTGTTAACACCGAGCACCCATTGAAGAATCGCCTGTAGCTAAGTCGCAGTTTTCACAGTTGAGTCATCAGCGGAGCCAATGAAGCGTGCTTCAAATATACCTCTTCATGTATAATGATGTTGTAAAGTAGTTTCTCGGTGAGGCGTGCTTTGGTGCAGCAAAACGTTAACGCAAACGAAGAATTGAATCAGAAAATTTCTGAATTCTGCAACCACCTCGCTGGACCCTGCCCGATAGCTGCTTTATCTGTTGCTGACTCCCAAGCCATTGGTTTGTCAAACGGCAAAACTACTGTTCAAGTGTTGCTGGTTCTCAAAGGGTTTCAGCCTCGACTGATGAGTTACCCCAAACTGGTTGAGGGAAAAAACGTAGTTGTTTTCGCTGTGGACCAGTGGATTTTTGAACGTGACGTAGACCGAGGTTTTTTAGGCGAAGCCTTAGCTAGCTTCCTAATTTTCCCTTACACCGCTGTGGTTAACGCGGCTTATCTGCGTCTTCAAGAAATCCTTTTGAAAAAGCGCCTGATTCTTGAATTACTCGAAAATATAGTCATTGGGTTCCCCGAGCTTTCATACCGTATCCACATTAAACCCCCGTACTTCATGTACGAGGTTATGCTGAATCGCGTTAGGGTTTTTCCCCCCATGGCTTATGGCGTGTCTAACTTTTTGTGTGGTGAAGCCAACAAAGAAAACGTTGCGCTTGTTCTTGGCGGTTACATGGAAGCGCTAAAAGAACTGGAAAAAAGCAAGTTAATACGGTTTAACGACAACGGCTACGTGTTGATTTCTAAGAAGTTTGTGGTTCAAAGCAAAAACCCGAAAGTTCGCCTAACAAACCTTTCAAAGAACGCGCCACGTGCTCTCTTCAGCTCCGTTTTAGGATTGTTCCCTCAAATTCTAAACTTCCTCTCTCAGAACACGGAAGCGTTTTCAAAGTTGCCTGTACTTCCATGGAAAAAAGAGTTCAATGCAGCCCGGTGCTTCATAGACCCCCAAAAATACGTTTTTGTTCCAACTTCCAGAGGGCTTGTTTCGTTAGCGGACAAAGTTGACATCCGAGAGTTCGCCAAAAAGGTGCTCGCGAACGGGGTTTACTCAAAAATTAAGGTTGAAGAGTTCGGTGGAGTCCTAAACGACCTTTACCTTATCAGAGCCAGTGCAGACCATAAAGAAAAGAAAATTCTCGTTAAACGTTTCAAAGACTGGTCAGGCTTCAAATGGTTCCCGCTCACAATGTGGTCGTTTGGTGCACGAAACTTTGTTGTACTGGGTGCATCCAGACTTGAAAGGGAATGTGCTATAAGCGAGGTTCTGTCCCGTGAAGGGTTCCGTGTTCCTAAAGTTTTGCACGTAAACAACACTGAACGCTTGATTTTTATGGAGTTTGTGGAAGGCGAAGACCTCAGCAATAACATCCGCCACATAGCCACGGCGCAAAGCAAAGCAACCGTCGAAAAAGAGTTAACAACCATAACGCAGGTAGGCGAAATCTACGCGAAAGTACACGCTTTGGGTGTGGTTTTAGGTGACACAAAACCAGAAAACATAATCGTTACGCCCCAAGGTGAACTTTATCTGCTGGATTTTGAGCAGGCTAGCCGTGACGGCGATAAATCTTGGGATGTGGCGGAGTTTTTGTATTTCTCTGGACACTATATCCCGTTGGATGAGGAGCTCAAAGCGGAAGGCATAGCTAAAGCCTTTATTAGTGGCTACTTGAAAGCTGGGGGTAACGTTAACGTTGTAAAGCGTGCTGGGATTTCCAAGTACACGCGGGTCTTTAGCATCTTCACGTTGCCCTCTATACTACGAGTAATGTCCGACGTTTGCAGAAAAACAGAAAGGCGGAAGTAACAGTATGGTCAAGAACACTACAACTTTAACTTTCTATGGCGGAGTCAACGAAATAGGCGGCAACAAAATCCTGCTTCAAGACCGCGACACCCGAGTGTTCTTTGATTTCGGCATGTCTTTTTCCATGAAGAAACAGTTTTACTCGCCGCCTTTCCTCTCACCGAAGAGTGAGAAAAGCCTTCAGGAACTGGGCATTCTCCCAAAAATCAAGGGGTTATACAAATTTGACAAGACTCCCCCACAGGCTGACGCTGTTTTTATCTCACATGGGCACTTAGACCACACCGCATATTTGTCTTTTATTAAACGTGAAATTCCTGTTTACTGCGGAGAAACAACCCAGACCATACTGCAGACTCTAAGCGAAGTGCGTCGTGCTGACTTAGAATTCAGCGTCGCCGACATAAAATTTCAAACGTTTCGCACAGGCAAGAAAATCACTGTTGGCAGCTTAGAGGTGGAACCATGCCACGTTGACCACTCAGTTCCAGGAGCTTACGGTTTTCTCATTCACACTTCAAACGGCACAGTCGTGTACACAGGAGACTTTCGAGACCACGGCGCCAAACCCGAGATGACACAGGAGTTTGTTGAGAAAGCCAAGAAGGCAGAGCCTGTGGCGGTTGTTACTGAAGCAACCAACATGACTGGCGCGTCGGTTTCAAACGAAGCCGAAGTGCAAAACAAGCTGAACCAAATTGTAAGCTGCGCAGACGGCGTTGTGCTTGCTGAGTTTGGCTACTCGGATGTTGACCGACTGAATAGCTTCTACCAGATAGCCAAGAAGAACAAGCGGTGCCTTGCTGTTTCACTAAAACAAGCGTACCTACTCGATGCACTGCGAAAAGACAAAGGCTTAGAGGTCCCAGCTTTAGATGACCCGAACCTGATGGTGTTTCGAAAGTCGAAGAAAAGCGCTTACAAGTGGGAAACCGAGTTGATTGACCGTTTTGAGGGGCAACACAAGGTTTTCGACGTTTTCGAAGCTTCGAAGCAGCAGTGCAAGATGATTTTGGCGCTGTCTTTCTACGATTTTGAGGAATTGGTTCAGCTTAAACCAGAGGCGGGTAGCTGTTATATTCTTTCAGCGTCTGAGCCGTTTAACGAGGAGATGGAGATTGACTTTGAACGCCTACTCAACTGGCTCAAACATTATGGATTGCCGCAATACCATGTCCACGTCTCAGGGCACATGATGCCCCTGCAACTAAAAGCGGCACTCAAAAAAATGAGCGCTAAACGGATATTTCCTGTTCATACTGAAAACGCAGATTTATTTGCAGCTTTCGTGAGGGACCTCAAAAGTCAAGTGACCATTGTGCAAAAAGACAAAACGTATCCACTGTAACCTTTTTGGTGCTAGCCGTTTTTATTAGTCGCCGCCAATTAGACTATAGGTGTCTGTTTGTGAGTGACGATATTCGCTACTACTGCGGTATACACAAGGTTAAAGTCGTGACTCAAAGCGACGGCTACTGGATTGTTGAAGCCTTGGAGGAGTTTGAGGACACCCTTAACGGAGAAAAAGTCACAGTGAAGGTTGGTGAGCAACGCATTGTACCTCCGCGGTCGGTGCATAAACGCAAGAATTTGTCGCCTCCCGTGAAGGAGCACGAGTACGAGTTGAAAATGGAGAGGAAAGTCAAGCGTATGGTGGCTGAAGACAAAAAGAAGCCCGCTAAAAAACAGTCTAAATGATTGTTGTGCTCTGATTCTGTTTTTATGTTCATAACGGTTAAGGCTCCCCAGTTGCCTTCATTACAATTGATTGTTATGACTCTTAACCCAATAATGATGCGTAGAGTACGCGTGGTCTTCCACAGCTTAGGCTTAAGCTGCCTGGGCGGAGCCATATTCCTTCAGATTCTCGTGTTCTCCGATATTCTGCAACAGGGCTACTTTAGGGCGATTGAGGCAAATCTTGGCATACTCGTAGTGGAGTTAGTGATTTCTGCTTTTGCACTCGCCTACTTCCTCTACATCTACCGCCGCCTAATCGGCAAGTAAAATGAAATCCCTGAAAAAAGGGCTTAAATTGGGGTTTTCAAAAAACGTAGGGGGGAGGGGGTAGCTGAAACGTAGGGTCCCTACTAAGGGTCAAAAACCGTCAACATTGAAAATTTAAAAACCGTAGAGGGGTAGGGGTAGACAAAAAGATAGAGCCCTATCGGAGGACCCGTTCTGTGTTGGCTTCTATAGAGAGATGCAGATAGCTGCAGAGCAGAGGAACAGCATCAAGTCAGCAACCGTCAACGAACAACAGCTTAATGCTTAAACTATCCAAAGGAACTTCAAAGTTTAAATGAGAAGAAGCGCATGTACCTTCCAAATGAGCGCGCGCTCCACAGGAGAAAAGAAAACGATTGACTACTCAGAAAATAGCTGAAGGCGACTATGTACTCTTGTACTTAGATGTACGCAGAACCTACATGATAAAAGTTGAAGCAGGCCAAACCTTCCACACCCACAAGGGCTACATGAAGTTTGACGACTTAATTGGCAAAGACTACGGAGCAGTTTTCCAAAGTAGCCTAGGCATACCTTTCACCGTTCTAAAACCCACTTTGACTGACTACATCATGAAGTCAGCTCGCAACACCCAAATAACATACCCCAAAGACAACGCCTTAATCGTTATGTTCAGCGGCATCGGACCAGGAAGCCGTGTTGTGGAGTCAGGAACAGGAACAGGAGCACTAACCACCGCGCTTGCGCACTACGTGAGACCAAACGGTAAAATCTACACCTACGACATACGCGAACAAGGACAAAAAACAGCTGAGAAAAACCTTAAACGCTCAGGACTAATCGATTTCGTGGAGCTAAAACTCCAAGATGTCACCTTGGGCATTGACGAGCGTGACGTTGACGCGGTTGTTTTGGATTTGGCTGTTCCATGGCTGGTTGTTCCTCACGCCTATGAAGCGCTGAAACCTTCAGGAACAATTGTGTCTTTTAGTCCAACCATTGACCAAGTCGTGAAAACCGTGGAAGCGCTGCGAGAACACAATTTTGTCTGCATAGAAACTTTTGAGTGCATCATGCGGGGCATGCAGATTGAACGCGGAAAAACCCGACCCCAAACGTTAATGACTGGACACACAGGATACATCACTCACGCACGGAAAGTCACCAAGCCACCGAAAGAAGACACCGAAAACCAACTACACGAAAAAGCAATTGAAGAAACATCTGAAGAGGAGCCGTTGGCGTCCGAAGAAATCTAAGGCTGAAGACGGCAAAACGCAACAAATATTTCTAAAAACAAAAAAAAGAAAAAAGTTAAGGGATTTTTTGCTGCTATTTCCGTTTACGAAGAACTACTGCTACGGCTGCGACTACTATAATGACTGCTACGGCCGCGACGATGATGTAGATGTCAGTTGAGGGCGCTGCTTCTGGTGGCGGAGCAACTGAAGGCGAAGCAGATGAAGATGCTGAACCAATTCCGACGTATGTTGTTGCATACGAACTGGAATAGGAATTTGTGCCCATGAAGGTAGCTTTGATTTGGTATTGACCTGTCGCTGATGGTGTCCACATAAATCCAAAGTTGCCGCTCATATCCGTAGTTACTGTGCCGATGTTTTGTGTGATGCCGTTAGGATCAATTGCAGTTAACACTACTTGCACGCCTTTTACATTGCTGGGCATAGGTCTTTGCATGTAGAGGTATTCCATCCAAGCACTCATGCTTTCATCTGCGACTGCGGGAGTATTCTTCTGGCCAGGAGACTGATCCGTAACTGAACCTTTGATCATAACTCCAGTTCCTTGTGAGACTACTACGTCTGGTGCTGTAACTGTTGTTGCGCTTGGACCTTTACCGAAGGTGTACACTTGGCCGTCATACGAATTGAGCGCCGTAAGTAAGCCATCTGAAACAACAGGGTTTCGCATCATTCCAGCAATTGACCATACAACTGAGCCATCGTTTGTGCTTAGGGCGTAAAGTTTGCCGCCTCTCCACAATACTGAGTCTGGTGAGTGTTCGTCGTTGGATAGGAATATTTTGTTGTCAGCTATTGTGAAGCCGTTGTACGTTGGCCATGTACCATAGACTGTTTCGTATCCTGCACTGCCCATGTCATATTCCCACGCGAGCTGACCAGTTGTTGCGTCGTAAGCGCGAACTGCTCCAGTGTAGCCTGTAGTGTAGACTTTTCCGTATGCTATGTCTCTTTGATACTCAAATATGCCCCAGCCGTTTGGCAACGGATCTGTGACCCATAATTGGTTGCCTGTCTGGATGCTGTATGCGTAGGTTACCATTTTGCCCTCGTCACGCATTACATACATCCCGTCGTGGATGCTTGTGGCTTGTGCAAAGAATGCTTGGTATATTTCGGTTCGGTCTTTAGTCCAGAGAATTTGTCCAGTAGCTGCATTAATTCCAACATCAGTGTATACGTATGGGAATCTGTTTGTGTCACGAGCTTGGGCAAGGATGTATCCTTCGTGAACTGCGGATATTGACAAGCCAGGTATGTTGGGTATTGCGACTTCGTATTCAATTCCTCGGTTGCCATCAATAGTTGATCCGTATGCGGGGCTCCATGTGTCAATGCCACCTCGGCTGTAGATTGCTTTGCTTGAATTCCAGCAAACCAGCTTTTGGTTGCCGCCTGTTCCTGTAAAGGAATATGATAGGATTTCTCCTTTAGGTCCAAATGTTGTTGGTCCACCGTTAAAGCCACCTAAGCCACCCCATGTGACGTTCTCTACTGTTAGTATTTGTCTTCCACTAAAGGCATCGTACATATTCAATACGGCGTTGGGTGATCTACCTGATGTGCTCCAAAGATACGCAATTAAGCCGTGCTCGTTCGGATTATCGATTTTGAGTACTTGCGCAAATATTATGTCAACTCCGTCAAGGAACATTATCTCTTCTCCCGTGTATAAGTCAAGGATTCGAGTTCCAAATGGTGTGGTGGTTGTTGGACCATGGTCAGTGTAGATAATTCTGCCTTCAAGTATAAGTGGCGTATAGAATTGCTCGTATGATAATCCTGTGTAGTAGCTTGCATCAATGAATTTTCCTCCGGCTTCCCCACCGAATATTATTGGTTTAGACCAAAGTATGTGTGCACTGTTTGGCGCTGAAGTGTATGGCGAAACTGCGCAGGTCATGCAGAAACCGCGGTTTGGTGTGTCGTAGCATCTCATGAGCCAGTTGTCTGCGATTGTGTCCCAGTTTTTGTTTTCAGCATTAATCGGTCGTGTCCAAGCGTTAGTTGGTAATGGGTTATTTGGTATACCTTCAATGGGATTCTGCTGCACTGTAAGAGGCACAATAGAGCTGTCACTGGCTTTATAGAGGTAGTTGTATGGACCACTGGCGGCTGTTCCGTTTGCCCATTGTGCTGGAAAGTGAGTCTGGAACGTGTATGTTCCAACCTGCGTCGGGGTGAAAGTGAACCAACTTCCACTGGTTGAGTCAACGCCAAGCGGACCTTTTGTTTCAGTTGTTCCGTCGGGTTTGGTGATTGTGACGGAGAAGCCTTCAAAGTGGTTAGTTATATCAGTGGCGCCTATTCTGACTTTGTCGATTCGGTAGCTTACGAGAACTTGCTGGCCAATTCCCACTGGATTAGGTGAAAGCATGACGTATGCGTTAGTTTCGATTTGAACAACAGCGGCACTTGCAACAGGGACAATAGCTATTAGTGCTGATGCCGATAAAATAAGCACCAAAACCAAAGCGATTGCTGATGATATATGGTTTTTTTGGTTTTTCATTCTTATTCTCTCCAAAATTTGCTATGAACCTTTTCTGTATCAAGTAATATATTAAATTTAGGAGAAAACACCCGTTTCCCCACCTCAGAATAAATGTTTTGATGAATGGTAATTCCAAGGCGAATTAGCTGCTTTAGGTTTTTAGCGTTTTGAGGGCTTTTTCAGCCCATTGAGAATCCTTCCAGAACGCCCTGCCCACTGCCACCAAGTCAACCTTTCCATCACGCACCAAACTATCAGCGTGTTTAGCTTCAGTGATTCCGCCAACACCGATAACGGGAACTTTGATTGCTTTCTTAATTTCATAGGCTTGTGGGATAAAGTAGCCCTTTATGCGTCGTAGTTGTTTAGGTTCGCTTCCACACATGCCTCCTGATACGTCAACAATGTCAACTCCTGCCTGCTCAAGCTTCACAGCAAAAGCTACGGTATCTTCGATTTGTGTTCCCTTTGGAGCTAAGTCATCTGAGCCTAGTCTGTAAAGCAGAAGTTTACCCTTGAGAACGTCGCGAACTTTCTCAACAACCATCAACGGAAATTGCATTCGATTTTCTAGGGAACCGCCGAACTCGTCTTCACGCTTGTTAAACAGAGGCGAAAAGAACTGGTTAAGCAAATAACCATGCGCCCCATGAAGCTCAACACCATCAAAACCCGCCCTAACCGCGCGTTCAGCAGCCAAAGCAAAGTCACCCGCTATCTTTTCCAGTTCAGTTTTCTCCAGCTTGCGGTTTTTTCCTCTAGCTGAAGGTCCTGCAGGTGTGGTGCCTATTACTTTCTTGTTGGCAACGCCTCCAGCATGCGTAATTTGTATGACAATAGGTGTGCCAAGTGCGTGAATAGATTGTGCAAGTTTAGTTAAACCTGGAATTTGTGCATCATCGTAAATTCCCAACTGCTTTGGACCTATTTTTCCAGTTAGAGAAATGTAGGCGTGCTCCACAATAGGCAAACCCAAAGCTGTAGAGCGACGAACATAGAAGTTAATCAGTCTGTTTGTTACGTAGCCTTCAAAAGTTGCTCGACCAGACTGCATCGGAGGCAACACTATACGATTCCTAAAAGTTACTCTCTTCACTTTCAAAGGGTCCAGTAGCCCTGCCAAATGCAAACACCGATGCGGTAAAAACTTGTTTGGAACTATATATGAATGTAACACAATTTATTCGTGCTTTTTCGTCCAAGTACGGGTGTTTGTAGTGTTTACGAGAAGAAACAGATGCTATCTATCGCATGTTTTTGCGATGGATATGATGCCGCCTAATGCTTTGATAAATTTAGGCAGCCGGCTTATTCGCGGTATTTTGGACGTTTTGATTCTCTTACCCAAAATTGAGGGTCCACGAGCGCTATAACCTGAACCTCAACAACATTTTTCGGATTTGTTATCGCCACGCGGAATTTTGTTGGTAAATCGGGGTTTCTTAAAAATTCCATCCGTGACGCTTCCAAAGCTTCGGCAATATTTTCGCTCTTTTTATTGGCGTAGCCACCATACTTTACGCTCTTTCCTTCACCAATAGCTTTATCGAAATCCTCTTTACTGCACTGTATCAGTTTATCACAATCTCGAATGAACCAGTATGGACAAGCCTTCGACATACTACTCTTTGAGCAATACCTCTGCTCTTAAAGGGTTTGTTCAGAAAACTGCCGTTACATGGATGTTTTCTTTCGGTTAACCAGTTAAAAACTAGCTTGCGGCTCCAATTCCACCAAAGACGCAAACGTTGCCGTCCGAGTAACTCTGAGTTGTCATCCCTTTAGGGTCAAATAAATGCCTTCTCATCATCCGGCAAACAACAATAGCGAAAGCAGAAATAAAAGGGTTCAACAAATCTGTCTGAAATTCCTTGAAAAACAAGAAAAAATCTAGAAATGCCAAAAATGCAGCGAACTTTTTTGTTGCCATAATGGCATTTGCTATAACTGTGAAAGAAAGAAACTCAAATAAAAAAGAGAAGTACCGCTGGGATACCCTCACCAGTAGTTAAGACATAGAGTAATCGAAACAGCACTTCGGCTTTTCGGTGAGTTGTGTTGCACAGAAAACGAAAATGTATCGGAAAACCAGAACATTTATTTTGGTTCCATTTAGATAATGAACCTCGTGGCACCTGTGGGTGAAAACGCGGAAAACAACCTCAAAATCTTAATGGTCCAACAGGGCTATCCAGAAAAAGTAGCGGAAGCAGTATGGAAATTATATGATTCTCCCGAAAAAAAATCGGAGACAAACGTTTAGCAGCCACATGCGAGATGTTTTATGTGTGTGAAGAAAAAGTACAGACAATAACTTATTTCCGCGAACACGGTATAACAGGGTACTGTCGAAAGAATACACGGATTTATGAAAAGGTACACAGTATTACCAATCAGTACAACTACATACTTCCAGTGATATATTTTTAGAATTCGTTAGATTTATTTACAGTATCCCCTATAATAGCACCAAGAGGACTGAAGTGGGAAATGACAGAGAAACCACCATCGAAAGATGAAGCATTAGAAGCATTAGATTTCATAGTTAACGTTCTTAAAGAACACGAGAAAGACCTAGACAGGCTCATAAGCGAACTAGGTACAGTCGCCGGCAACTTGGGGGATACCGGCGATTTGAGCGGCAAAGTAGAAAAAGTAGAAGAAGAAATAAGTGGTCTCCAAAACCAAATAACCACACTCATCAAACAATTATCCACAAATCCCAATACAACTCAAACTCAGGTTACAATGACCCAAGCGCCTAAAGACACAACAAACGAAACAACACAAACTGAAGCAATAAAAGGAACACCCATAATCCTGCAGTGCAAACAATGGGAAGACTTCCAAGCCCTAGCAACACAAGCACACACGGTTTCTTTTACACATAAAGAATCAGAAAAAACCTTTGAAGCTGACGCCCTCAAAAACAACCAAGTCATCACCTATACCGGAGAACTACCCAAAACCTCAACACTCCTAAAAACATGGCTAAGCAAACAACTAGACATCTCCGAGAAAAAAATTATAGAAGGCGTCTTGGCAGTAGGCTAAAACTCTTTTCCCTACTGACTGGTGATGCATAAACCTTTTATACGCAACTTATCTTAAGTCTTGTGATGCGCTATGGAGGGCGTGTGAGGTTGAAGGCACACCAAACTAACCAAAAAAACTTTTCCGTTCTCGAAGCCTTCTCCTTTCTCCTCGATTACGGATTGGCTGTTTGGTAGCCAACACACAATGAAGCGCCCTCCGATGCGCAACTTCCCTAACTGCAGGTTGACTTGGTTCCCATGGAAAAAAGAAACACTTTGCAAGGCAAAATTTACGCGGAAATAATTCGTTTTCAGAAGACTATGGAGGAACTGCACCTGCTGAAAACTGCATCAAGGAACCTGAGGAATTACAAGCGGATGATACATATCAGAAAATTCGATTAGCGGCTAAATGAAAAACTTGCCTAAGACAAAAAGGTAAGAAAAGACTTGCCAATCCGGTTGGCTGATCAAGATAATTGAAGACGGCAAGCCTGCTGCAACACTTGGCTCATCAAGTCAAGTCGGATGCTGATTGCTGTTTTATGCTCCTTTATCGGGTCGGTTTTTAACTGTTCCTTGTGAACATGAACATGATTCTCAATGGCGCTATGCATAACCCTAAGAGTGGGAACCATGAGAATTTCTTCACCGCACTCAGGACATTTAATTAAGCCTCTGTTTGAGCACTCCTTATTTGGTTCCTCAATAACTCGCAGGTATATTCGTTTCAACTCTTCATCATCGAAAGTAATAGATTCATTCACGAACTTTGCAAAACCTTTCATTATATCTTCCATCGTTTCCAGCTCCAATCCTCCGATTAAACTGATGAAACGTATTGTTTCAACATTCAGATTTTAAACTTCATAATATGCAGGTATAGTCGAGTACAGTATGTATGCCGTCTTAACACTTGAATTTTGATTCATGATTAATACTGAACAGAACATTCTCGAACGATGCATCACCAAAATTTACAATTTTTATATATATATCTTTTCAAAAACAAAAAATTCTCTTTTAAACAAAATTTAAATATATATTACAAACAAAAACGTTTTTTACTTTAATTTGAAAATGTGCTTCTCGGAGCAGGTAATTCATTTGCACAAAATTTGCCACGTTAGAGAAAAACGCCTTGTAAAAACCACATCAGTAATTGAGGCCACAGCATGGTTGAAAATAACAACTCAGCACAGTTCAGGTGCATAAGCTAAAGACTGAAAAGATTCACTTCGGTGACGCACTGGCTTTTTTCAAAACCTGCACAATCAGCTCATCCCGAATGCGTTCCGCAACAACTTCTGCTTGGGCAGGATCTTTCTCTTTCTGCATATGTTCTCTAACATGGGTTTCGATAGCGTTGCTCATAACTTCCAAATCAGGCACCATCAGAATTTCAGCGCCACACTCACATCTAATAAGAGGCAAACGCTTCTTAACTCGCGGTTGGCAAACATTACTTTTAGGCAATTACCATTTCCTCCGCGTTATCGGTTACTATACCCTTTTGAAGGGAAATTACAAACCGTAAACAGCTACTCATTTGATTTGCGGTTCCTCCTCTCGTAATTACTAACAAATTATGGAGAGGAGTTAAAGACTGATGTTTCTAAACCAGAAATAAGTTCATATATTAAAGAAATTTATGGTAGGTACAGTCACATTTTGCCGTCCACAATCTGCTGCATGTTAATTTCGAAGACTGCCGTCGGATTCTCCAGTTTCCATGTTTCCAGCACTTGCGGATTCACCTCGCCAAGCACACCCACGTTCACGCCATTTACTATTACAGCGCCCATGCGTCCTTCTATAAAGCTGGGGTGACTACCTGCGTTTATCTTCCAGGGTACACCTAGATTCATGAAGAACGCATCTAAAACTGATTTAATTTCGCTGAAACCTGCATTAACATGGCTGGTTGCTACTGCAAGCCATTCCTCGTCCCGCGTCTTTGTTTCACATGTGTCGTCTATAAACGTGACTTTGCCTAGTTCAAAGATTTTTTGTGGGAATTCGACTGACTGGTTGTTGCTGAGAAACTCCATCAACCCTGGTAGTAACCAGTTTCTGAGGCACGTCATAGTTACCAATTTGGGGTTGACAACTTCAACAACATCAGTCTTTTCGCAGTTCATCTTCGTGAATAGGCTGTCAGGGTTCGACAAGGTGTAAGTAAGGATTTCTTGGTAGCCTGCGCCGACCATGAGTTCACGGGCAAGGTCAATGAAGCGTCGTTCAGGTTTCGCGGAGCCTGTGGTGGCTAAGTCCCGCCAAAGCGGTTCAATGTTGTTGTATCCGTAGGCTACTGCCACGTCTTCCACAAGGTCGATTGGGTGCATAATGTCGATGCGGTAACATGGAACCAGCGCTTCTATCGTTTTCTCACCTGTTGTTCCGATGTTAAAACCTGCGGTTAAGAGGAGTTCTGCAATGCGTTTGCCTGTCAGCTGTAATCCTAAAATTTTGTTTGTGTAGTCGACGCTCAGGTTCATGCTTCTGTTTTTAAAGTTGGGTGTAACGACTTTTTTTGCAGGGTATATTGGGTCGTCGGGGTAATGTATTGTTGTGGCATAGGCTTTGCCGCCTTGTTCAATCAACGACACCGTAACAAGATTCAGCGTGTTAAGCACTGTCTGGTGCAGTGTGCCCGTGACTTCCACGAGTAAATTGTGTGCTTCCTCGGTTACTCTGCCTAAATCGTTGGAGTTTATGATTGGCGGAAATGACAACACTTTCTGCTCTGCGTCCAGCAGAATCGGGTAAACAGGGTACTTCTTGACGATGTGCCCATACTCTAAACCCTTTGGGTGTCTCTCCAGAATTTCTGATAGAGTCATTTTTTCAGTGAATCCCAATGGCACAAAGCTGAATTCGGATGGTTTAGCAACTGCGTAACTTAACGGTGGCGTTATCAAGTCGAAATCGTAAATTCCGATGGATGTTTTCTGTCTGCTTCTGCCGTAAGTTTTGTCAAGTTTGTCTTGCAGGTGCATGAGTCCGCGGATGCTGGAGTCATTTAGTTTGGCGTCTTTGATTATTGAGCAGCAAATGAAGGGTCTTATGTCTCTGAGTTGCTTGTCAACGTTGATTTCGATGATTGGTTCGCATGAGGAATACTGCTTAAGACCTTTCTCGATGCCGAGGTAACCTCGCAACGCTCGTGCTAAGCCTTCGACGCTCCAAAGGTCAGGGCGGTTGGTGTCCTTAAACTCGATGTTAACTGTTCCCGCGTTCTTGTCGTAAAGCTTCACTTCACTCTTGACATATGATAAAATGTCGTCAAGCTTTTCCATGTCGCCGTTTACTTTGACGCCGAGTAGTCGTTCCAGCTCGTTGTAATCTAAGTCTATTGTGGGCATGTTTAAGCCACCTCTTTTCTCCTGAGCCAATCAAGGTTTTGGCTAAATATGCAGCGAATATCATCCATGCCTGCACGCATCATGAACAAGCGGTCTACACCTAAGCCCCAAGCAATAACAGGCACCTTGACGCCCAATGGCTCAGTGACTTCGGGTCTGAATATGCCTGAGCCTCCAAATTCAACCCAGCCAAAGCCTTCTTTGTAAGCGCTCAACTCAACGCTTGGCTCGGTGAATGGGAAGTAATCGGGTTTGAAACGTATTTTGTCGGCTCCAGCAATTTCTTTAGCGAACTTGCCAAGCACACCTAGTAGGTCTCGGAGGTTTAGTTTCTCGTCGACCACGATGCCCTCGACTTGGTTAAACTCTGACAAGTGAGTTTTATCCACCACTTCGGGTCGGTAGACACGTGCGATTGAGAAGTGTTTGCTGGGAACCTGCAAGCCTTTGTTTACCATTGTGCGTGCGCTGAGGCATGTACCGTGTCCACGGAGAATTAAGCGTCGTGCTTCCTGTAGGGAATACTTGTAGCCCCATCCTGTTGAGCCTGTTGCGCCACCGTTTTCGTGCGTTGCTTTGACTTTTTCAGCAGCTTTGGCGTAGGCGCTTATGTCGCCGTATTCGGGGTTTTTAACCATGTAGATGCCATCGAGTTCTCTGGCGGGGTGGTCTTGTGGCGTATAGAGTGCGTCAAAGTTGAAGAAGGCGGTTTCAACGCTTGTGCCTGTCATTTCTTTGAAGCCTAAGGTGACCAGTTTAGCTCGGACCTCGTCGAGGAAACTCAAGTAGGGATGTTTTTTGCCTGGCCAAACATTAGCCACGGGTGCTTCAATATTGTACTTTTGAAAGTTAACATTGCGCCAGTTGCCCGTTATGATGAGTTCAGGTGTGAGCTGCGTAACTTCTTTTTTGCCCACCATCACGGTTAGGGAGCTTTCTTCGGCTGCTTGCTTGCCTATTTTGGTGAGTTCAAGAATCCTATTGGTTTTATCTTCAACAATTATTGCTTTGCGTTTCTTTAACATGTCAACGGCAGCTTGTAATTCTTGGCTCAATTTATCCATCGGTATTTCTTCTTTGCCGCAGAGAGCGTTTAGCAGTTTCTCATCGTTGCCCTCTTTAGGCGCAGACGACACCTGCAACATGCTATTTTTTGAGTCGAAGGTTGCCCATTTCTTTCTTTGCGTCCAACCTAACGCAATTTGCGCAAACTGCGGCTCCAACCCCGCTTCTTGAACAGCTTGTTTGAGGTTTGCTTTGCCGCCGAGGGCAATCACAGCGTTGATTACTCTTCTTTCAGGTAAGCCGTTTTCGGCGTGAATTTCGCCTTCTGGGGTGAGTTTGATTTTTGTTTCAGGTTTCGCGTGAACGTTGACAAAGTTTTTCTCTTGCAGAATTAGAGCTGATCGCATAACGGCAGCATCTGGCAACTCGACTTCAAGCATTAGCTTTTCTGTAGAGGCTTTTCCGTCAAGCTTGTCCAGCGCTGCAAGGATTCGGATTTCGTTTTCCCTGAGTTCTGCCATGGTTTTCGCCGTCTTGAGGTGTTAAAGTATTTTGGGAATATGTATAGTTCTTGTGTCGATAATAAAAGCGTGTTGATATCCAGTTGGTTTCTGTTGCTCTGTAAGTTTGCCCTATGGCTGTGGTTGTTGTTTTGTTTTTTGTTTAGTTGTTGATGGGTGGTTGCTTAGTTTCATCAACTTCTTTTTGGTTGTTTTGTTTGCTGAAATTTGTTGTCTGGGTCTGGTTTGGGTTTTGTGTTGGTTGTGCAGGAAGTGACAAGCACCACTCAGGCAACCTCAAAAGAAGCGTATCCAACATCACATTGGCTGTGGTTGACCATGTGTCCAACGCCACTGCATCGTAAAGAAAAAGAAGACAAAAACAAGCGAAACTACAAATAGAAATGAACCTAAAACCAAGAAAGGCAACGCATACGATGACCCCACAGGAAAATAGGCTTGCGAAACCGCTATAGATAAGACGCCTGGGATACCAAATAGAAGAGCCATTACGCCATAGGTTCGAGAATTAAGCCATTTTGCAGACACTTATGTCTCCTAATACGTGAATAAATTGTTCTTTTCTTAAAAATTTTTTTCTTATTCCAAAATTCTTAAATGTTAATCATGTAGGCTTGTTGTTTAGTGTGTTTTGTCCATGCAAATTGTGTTCTTTTATGGGAAGGCTTTTATCAGTTTGTTGTTTATTGCCTTCTAGTTTACGAAATTAACGGTGAATCTAAATGGTTGAAACTCTTGAGAAGAAAGTTCAAGCAGCTCTTGACGAAATTAGGCCCCAAATTCAGGCTGACGGCGGCGACATAGAACTTGTTGCAGTTGAGAAGGACACGGTTAAGGTTCGATTGGTGGGTCACTGTGCGGGTTGTCCAATGGCTGCTATGACGCTTAAGCAGGGCGTTGAAGCGTACGTCAGGAAAAAGATTCCTGAAATAGTGAAAGTTGAGGCAGTTCAGTAAACGCCTCTGCTAATCAAGTCTGCTTATCCTTTTTTCGGATTTTTCTTCTAAATTTAGTCATATGCTAAAAACTTATATTTGGTTAAACGCGAATAACAAATTAAGGCAGAAATGGGGTTCCGAAAAATGGAACTGGCTGTTGAAACCACAGGCTTAACCAAAAAATACAGTTCACTTATTGCAGTAAACAAGCTGGACCTGAAGGTCGAACGGAACTCCATTCACGGGTTTCTGGGTCCTAACGGCGCAGGAAAAACAACCACCATAAAAATTCTTGTGGGTCTGCTTAAAGCTGACGAAGGCACCGTTAAAGTTTTAGGACAAGAGGTACGTGGCGACCAAGCAGACTCCCGCTTAAACATTGGCTACATGCCTGAACTGCCAAAATTTCCCAAGCACCTCAAAGGGGCAGAGCTTTTGGACGTTTACGGCAGAATGTACGGCATGACCGAGCAGCAACGCAAAGAACAGATACCCAAACTAATTGACTTAGTGGGACTCAAAGGCAGAGAAAATGACCTTATCGGCAAATACAGCAAAGGAATGCAACAACGCATCGGCATAGCACAAGCGTTGCTTAACAACCCTGAGCTGGTTATTTTGGATGAGCCCAGCCTCGGTTTAGACCCTGTTGGTATGGTAGAAGTGCGGGAACTAATGAAGGTCATCGCCGAAGAAGGCATGACTGTTTTGGTTTCGTCGCATTTGCTGTTTGAGGTTGAGCAGATTTGCAGTCACGTCACCATAATCAACAAGGGCACACTATTGGCGTCAGATACGCTTCAGAAAGTTTCAGGTATGATGACTGGACCTGCCATAGTTCATGTGGAATTGACGAAATTCTCAGATGCCGTAGGCAAAGCAGTAAAAGAGTTGCCTTTTGTTTTAACTGTGGTGCGGAACGGTAACAACTTGCGTATAGAACTGAACACGCATGAGGATGTGCGGGCAGAGGTTTCCCAAAAAATAACCCAGGCAGGTGGAGTTATTGTGGGCATGAATGTGAAAGGGTCAAACCTTGAAGATGTTTTCCTGCAGCTTGTCACCAAAAATCAAGGAGGCAAAGCACAGTGACCACAACCACTCAAAACGCTGCACGGGTGCGTCCCAGTTGGCTGAGCCGTTTCTGGGCAGTTGTCAGGTATGAGATGCTCTGGAACATCCGAAAGAAAAAATTCATAGGCGTAGTCATAATCGCCTTCGTATTCACTACCATCAGCTTAGTTTTACCTGTTATCTTAAGCAGCACAACAGGGGAACCGATAGCCGCATCCGCAGACAACGCTATCTTTCTCAACGCAGGTGCCTTCACTTTCTTCCTTTTCGCGCTCGTAACAGCCATGAACAGCATCTCAGGCGAATTCGAAAGCGGTACCATAGTGCCCTTGCTAACAAAGCCAGTCTCCAGAACAATGGTTTTTCTGGGTAAACTGTTTGCCTCATTCATCATTATTCTTGTGACCTACACAGTTCTCTTCACGTACACAACCGTGGGCTCAATATTTGTGTATGGACCACAGAACAACCTGCACTTGGTTCCGCTGGCATTAATTGGAAACGTGATTACCACTTTCATATGGGTCGCCATAATCTTAGCTATGGGCGCAATATCAAAAAACACCATGATGACAGCTATCATAGGCTTCATCTTATTCATAGGCTTCCTTGCAGGCGTGGCGATTGTTCCCCAATTTGCAGGACCTTCACCAGCTTTATCCTATGTACCCGGAACAGGAGCTATGGGCACCATGAACATCACTCAGGGGTCGCAGTTAATAGCTCATTCAATATCCACTGGAACGGATAATATAGGCCTCAACTTGGTTTACTACGCGCTTTACCCTTCGGCAACTGTTGACTTTGCCAAAACAAGCTACACCATTCAAAATGGAACCTCAGTTCAGATAACCCAAAGTTTGCTTTACACTGAACCTCTCTCTTTAGTGGCGCTAAGGTCTGTTTGCGTCGCA
>CALMWK010000013.1 GCA_937873375.1 Candidatus Bathyarchaeota archaeon | reverse complement strand
AATAAACCGGCTTCTCAGCCAATGCGTTTATGATGCCCGCCATCTCGTATTCAGTTGAGACTGGCTTGGTGATGGTTGTTAACTCGCCGGTTTTTTGAAGTTCACTGATGAAGCTTCTTAGACCCAAATTAGTTCGCCTTGTTTTGAGTTTATCGGATTTCCACGTTTATACGTTTTGGAAAACAACGCTTGTTTAGGGAAGCAACGTTGTCCCCTGTTCCAGTAGAACTCAAAGAGTTCTTTGGTCCAGTTTACAAACATAGGGTCTTTGCCGAAAAACCCAGCATAATCTAAGCGTCCTGCACTTGTGGGGAGGCAAATGGCGGCTTCTTTTTCCGTGCAGAAAATCACTGCTGGAATCGTGCTTAAGGTTCTTTTTTCAACATTTGCCATTTCATCCACTTTAGGTTTGTATTTAGGCAGCATTGACTCAGGGAAAATATAGCGGAATTTAACGCCACTGGTCATCGCTTTTGCCATTGCGGGGTCCACAAACTCCATCGCTTTATCTCCTAACCCCCAAACAAACTTTTCTGCTTCAGCCATAACTTGGGCTGCATGGTTAATGTTTTCGATGACATCCATGCTCAAAGTAGCCCCTGAAAGTTCGCCAATTCGGTTCACAAACTGGTAAGGCAACCGCCAAATGTCGTGGTCTAGAAAGTACTCTTTGTTTTTGAAGATAAACTCCAATGCAGGCAGAAACTGAAGTGTAAGTTTGCCAATTTCTGAAAGAATATAGTTTCCGTCAGGTAGTTTTTGGATAAGCCCAATTTTGCTGAGCCGTTGAAGATGTCGAAAGTTCTCTGTTGCAGTTAAGTCTAACTTACGTGCGATTTCATTCATTTTTAGGCTGTGTAAGTTTAACTCGCGAAGTATGTCCAGTCTGCTTTCGCTTGACAAGTCAAATAGGAGCTTTGCTATGCCTTCATTGTTGCTCAATTTTTGTCGCCTATACACATCAACGTGTATGCATACACATTCCTGTTAACGAAAATTAATTGCTTTTTATGGCTATTCAAGGTTTGGATGAAGCACAGTGACCGAACAAACCGAAACCACAAGCAAGGAACGTTCCTTCTCAGTGGAGTTAAAAAATAAACAAAACCTCAGAAACGTAACGTTGAACAACGGCGTTACTGAGAACGTCCTAATCGAAGGCACAATTGGCGAATTTAGCAACGCAAGCTTCGTCGCGGAAGACATCTTAGAAGTCGTCGGTTCCGAGGGTGTACTTAGAGTTAAC
>CALMWK010000012.1 GCA_937873375.1 Candidatus Bathyarchaeota archaeon | reverse complement strand
GCACGAGCCAACATCCTTGCAACCGAGCTTTCCGAAATCCGTAAAGTCCACAAAATGTTAAGTCACGCCTCCCTTGCCCTCCAAAGTGTGTCAATGAGGCTTAGCACTGTTTCCGAGATGGGTGACTTAGTGGCGTTACTGAGCCCTGCAAAAGGCGTATTGAGCAGCATCAAGACCGAAATGTGCAGTATTTTTCCCGAGGCAAGCCAAGAACTGGGAAACATCGGAAACCTACTGACCGATATCTGCTCAACGACAACCCAAGACATGAACATGCAACCCGCCGGTACAACAGCAAATGACGAAGCGTTGTCAATTCTCCAAGAAGCTGAAATGGCTGCGGAGAAGCGACTCAGCGACCAACTGCCCCAAATCACAAGCGAACCCAGCATTCGGAGAAGAGCAAGCCTAGAAGTTTAGGCGCCTAAAAATTAAGCCTCTCTAAGCGTTGTGTCCTTAGGCTGGCTATTCTTCTCCATTAATTGAATAATGAAATCATCCGAGCATTCATCGCATCGCTCACATAAAACGCAGGCTTTGGGCACAACCAAAGTGACGGCTATGTCGCTTAGGAAGTATTCAATCCATAACTTTCGTATTCTACATTTTTTTAATGCACGATTAGGACGAACATTTGCTATACCATACCTGCCCTTTATGCCTTTGAGGTCCCCAACAAAAATCAGCGTTATCCTCTCGCTAAGTTTGACCCCAACTCCTTAATGGGGCAATCGGGATAGTTCTAGTCCCTATGACGCCCTCGATTGGCTTAACGATGTCTCCTACGAAATGCAGGGCGTTCTCGTTGGTGTCCGCCTCAAAAAGAACAACAAAATCCCACTTACCAAACGTTTGTGAAGCCTCCAAAAGTTTCACGCCGCCAAGCGGGTTTGGCTTCCACTTCATTATCTCCTCGTAGAGTTTCCCTGAGCCTTTAGAGCCGATTTTAACAAATGCGATGTACTTTTGTTTGCTTTTCTCCATAAAAACACCAGACAAACTTTGAGTAGGAACCGCTTTAAAGGTATGTGGCTGCCTGAATGCAACAACACAGAGTGTATGCGCATATTCCGACACACAATCATTATTCTGAATCTATGACGAAAATACTAATCGGTGTACAAAGTGACCCCACAAAAGCTCTCCAGATTGGAGCTATACATAGAAATACTCAAATCAATAGAAGA
>CALMWK010000011.1 GCA_937873375.1 Candidatus Bathyarchaeota archaeon | reverse complement strand
CAGAAAGCGGAGAAAGCAAAGAAAGAAAAGAAGAAGAAACAAGAGAAAGGCGTTCATGCTATGTACAAGATTGAAGGCGAAAAGGTTACACCACTTCGACCAACTTGTGAGCGTTGCGGTCCAGGATACTTCATGGGCGACCACAAAGATAGATTCACTTGTGGTCACTGCGGTTTCACGCGGTACAAAACGCATTGAACGAACAACAGTTTTAAATTTCTCTGCGTTGTGTTACTTTCTGTTGATGTAAGATGATTAGGGTTAACGTAGCCATAGGCAACATTTCTGCAGAACGCTTCTGGGACATAAAAAAGCCCATTCCACCCATCCAAATTGCTACAAACATAAACATGGTAAGCATGGAGAGAAAACCCGACGGGTCGGTCGAAGTACCCTTCGTCTTAACTATTGTGTATAACCCTTCAATAGCCCAGATTAGCCTAAAAGGCACGGCATACGTCGTCGGCGAAAAAAACGAAATGGACAAAATGGTGAAGGACTACGAGGACAAGAAGCCGCCACCACAAATAGTCGTGCAGTCAGTTTCTAATGTGGTCTTCATTGAATCAGTGCTTATTGCGAGAACACTGAACATTCCACCGCCGATACCACTGCCACAGATTGGGGAAGGACCAAAACTTCAAAGCTCGAAACCTGCAGAAAGAGACTACACATCATAACACGGAACCGACAAATTACACGCAATTTCCGTTTTGAAACCAAGAAACAAGACAAACGTGTTAAAGAATCCAGGAGAACCAGTTCAAATAAGGATAGTTTTCACTCCGCTACATTCTGTTTAAGTCCTTTAAATAAGGGGGTATTGACTTTTCCGAGCATAACAGAGCAACGAACAAGCTCAAAATTGACGGTAACGTTTATTACTTTAGTTTCTTATGCTAAAAGTCGCGAAGCGGAATTAAAATGGGTCATCGTAAAACTCACGCTCCAAAACATGGTTCACTTGCCTATTTGCCTAGACACCGCGCTAAAAGAAACGTTGCGCGAATTCGCTTCTGGCCGAAAACTG
>CALMWK010000010.1 GCA_937873375.1 Candidatus Bathyarchaeota archaeon | reverse complement strand
GCATCTCTACTGCTTTGACCTTTCAAACGGCAAACTCTTATGGACCTACAACGCAACAGACCCATACTCCGAGTTCTTATGGGGCAACAACTGGTCACAGGACGTTCTATTCATCAGTGACGGCAAAGTCTATTTGTTCCACAGTGAACACTCACCAGTAAACCCCTTGTTCCGTGGAGCACCGGCTCTATGCATTGACGCAGAGACAGGCGCAGAGGTCTGGCGAGTTGACGGCTTATTCAGAAAAACTGACTGGGGCGGTGGACCAATAATTGGCGACAGTGTAATTGCATTGTATAATAGCTATGACCAACAAGTTTATGCTCTTGGTAAAGGACCAAGCGCGGTCACAGTATCAGCCACACCTAAATTCACAGCATATGGCGGCGACGTGATGTTTGAAGGCACTGTTAATGATGTTTCACCTGGAACAAAGCAAACAGCTATCTCATTACGATTCCCCAACGGCGTCCCTGCAGTATCAGATAGTAGCCAAGGCGAATGGATGAAATATGTCTATGCACAGTTCCCCCGTCCAGCAAATGTCTTAGGCGTTGAAGTCATAATAAACGTGGTGGATGCCAACGGAAACTACCGTGAAGTAGGCAGAACAACAAGCAGCTCAGATGGTTTCTACAGTTTAGCTTGGACTCCCGACATATCAGGTGAATACAAAGTCTACGCAAGTTTCGAGGGCTCCGAATCATACTACCCGTCCCACGCTGAAACAGTATTTGTAGCTAAAGAAGACAATGCAACTCCAACCCCAACTCAAGTTTCAGCTGCATCTATGGCTGACACATACTTTGTTCCCGCTATCGCAGGTCTATTTATGCTAATCATCATAGTGCTCGTCTTGGTAGTGCTGTTAATGCTCAAAAAAAGACCCTAACTCAAACCCAACCCCTTTCTTTTTTTAAGTATGCGTTTTATTTGTTTTTCTTCTTTTACCCCGCGCAGATTTCTGCTTTATGGCGATAGTTCGGGCATATTCTTCACTGTCGTGAGTATCTGTTCTAGATTGTCGTGT
>CALMWK010000009.1 GCA_937873375.1 Candidatus Bathyarchaeota archaeon | reverse complement strand
AAATGGGAAAAAATGGTCTAAACCCATAACCCACAACACCTTTTTCCCTTCTTTAATCGTTGATTATTTTTGATAACTTCTGAAGCTGTTTTTGGTACGAGGTACCTAAAGTTTACGCCCAAAATTAATTACGATACACTAATGGCAAAAAACAGGTTAAATAAACTTCGAAAAAACTTCAGGAGTTCTCGGTTGACAACTTGATATTAAGCAACTGAAAGTTTTTGTGTTAGCTCCTTTTATTGCCTTCTGAGATGGGCAAC
Organism: Candidatus Bathyarchaeota archaeon; assembly: GCA_937873375.1. Lineage (GTDB taxonomy): Archaea > Thermoproteota > Bathyarchaeia > Bathyarchaeales > Bathycorpusculaceae > JADGNF01. Next base: position 4,960 of record CALMWK010000009.1, on the reverse strand, counting down.
AGAGAAATGTAAGATATGATTGCAAAGCAAAAAATCTTTGAATAAATTGCATCACTTAACCAATTTACGTATTTACGAAAGAGTTATAGGCAAATTGAAATTAATATCTGGTTGGGAAACTGATTTGTCAAAAAGAACCGAAATCTTAGCTGTTCACAAAGTGAAACTTCGCGAATTCTTGGAAAAGTTGGAATTGTGGGATTCTCTTCAGAAAGGGGAACTAAAATGCGAAGTTTGCAGAATAACCTTAACGATAGATAATATTGGTTTGATAATTCCTTTAGGGACTAAAATCGGAATTTGTTGCACAGAAATGGATTGCCTACTGAAAATGAAACAAATGAAGGAGAACAAAACGTGAGAGCCAAGATTTTGATACCTGCTGTCTTATTGGTAATTACAAGTTTCCTGATATTTTTTTGGTATTTCGGGTTTGTAGGTTTATTACTGGGGGCGATGGAAACTCTGCTTCTTTTTGTGTTAGCCAATCCCTTTCAGTCAATGGGTTTTCTTGCATCTGCGGCAAAAAGCTTGAGGTCAGTGAATTTCTATTTTGAGAAGGCAGCGGTGGCTAAAAGACTCGAGAGTTGTATTGGTTTGTATTCAAAAAAAATCAACGAAGGAAAAGATTTTCTCCCTCACGGAGTGAACATAAACTGGGTTGAGGCAGGTGGGCGAGAGGCGTTCTTGAAGGAAGGCAAAGTTGTAGTTTGCCTTGAGTCAAGCCAAAACGAAGATAGGAATTTGTCACGTGCGACTTTGCTGTATGTAGCGGAAGACTTGATTCGTGAATCTCAGAGATTTGTTGACCCCGTGCTGATGAAATCCCTAAGTTTTGCAGTTACACGGACGATGTTGATGCAAGGCAAAAGGTTTGGCGCCCTAAAATGCCTGAATGATGAATTTATTGAAACTGAAGCAGAAAAAAACCCTTCAATTAGGAATTATGTCTTGACATTTGACAAAATTGAGCGCGAAGGTCACCTTAATAGAATTGTACTTGAGGAGTTTTCAGAATTAAATAGTAAATTGTCTCCTGCTATAACGGACCCTAAAGCCTTTCAAGAAACTAGGGATTTCGTAGAATTTATTAGAATATTTGAAGAAAAAGGCAAGACCGATGTACCTTTAAGGTTTAACGAAAAAACCATTAAAATTCATCTTTTGCCTGTTGCCCGCTTAAACGCTTATTTCGACCCAGATAGCTTTGTTAAAAGAACTTCTGAATCTCATCGCGATGGGATTGAGAAAATCTATGTTCTGGCAAGAGGCAATAATTATGTTCTGGCTCAACTTGTAGTCGAAGAGATAGAAAAAGCCAAACTTTATAAAAAAATAAGTGAAACAAGGTTTAAAGTACATGCTGATAACGGACTCATTGAAAGTTATTTGGCGCTTTTAGCTCGCGTTAATTAGAACAAGAGAAAGATTATAGGCGTGCTAATTCACTTTTCACAAATAGTCGATGCCCGAGGGAAAAAGTGAACCTGTGGCACAAGTAGATGGGGATGCCCTTTAGGGTTGGCAGCCCATGAGAGGGTTGAGCGGAGTGAGACAGTGTAAATTTTTCGGCTTGATTCCTTGCATCGACGTTTGATTTTCCAAAAGGTAATAACCTTGTTGCCGGCATAGTTGAAGGAATAAGAAGTCTGGTTGGCATGTGTCGTCGGCGAGGTAACCAGTTTAAATTTGAGAAAGCTCGTGAAATGCGGAGCAAAAATAGAGAATGAATATGTTTTCTGTGGTAACTGCGGAAAAAAACTTAACCGCGGATTACTTTTTTAGGTTGTAAATTTGTGGATTTAGTGTACTTGTGGTTTACGTCGTAGTAGAATCTATTTATAGAGGGGGGTATAGTTTTGCAGAGCAGTAGAGTACAAGCCCAACAGCAACGTCAACCAGAAACTCTGCGCATCTGCTGCTTTTTACTTTCTGCACAACCAATACACAACCAAACCCAACCCGAACCAGACCCCGACAACAAAACCCAACCCGCAGCTCAAAGCCTAAGAAGTAGATGTGTATAGCAACCAAACAACAACTACATCTAATCAAAAAACAAAACTAAGACAGCTTGATATGCAACGCTCGCAACGCATACGCAGCAGAAGTCTTTATTGCAGACCTGCCATACGTTCCACCACGACGCATCATCTTAAAAACGTAGCTGGGACGCAAATAAAACTGCTGATACGCCTTGTAACGAATCTCCGCCAGCTTCTCCATGCTCAACGATGGCGTCTCAAAAGTCGGACCAGCAGTATCATACTTATCAAAATCCGTAACCCGCAACCAACCATTCGCAATCACCTCATCATACATCGGAGTTCCAGGATAAGGCGTCGCCACATAAAACCCAATATCATCAGGATTTAGCTCCTTAACAAAATTAATCGTCTCACGCGCAGTCTGCTCCGTCTCACCAGGAAAACCCAAAACCACATTCGCAATCGTCATCAAACCCACATCATGCGCAAGCTTATACGCCAACCGCGTCTGATCCAGCTTTATGCGCTTATTCATCTTGCCCAAAATCGCCTCAGAACCAGACTCAACACCCAACCAAACAGCAAAACAACCCGCACCACGCATCAGCTTCAACAACTCACGATCCACCATATCCACACGGGTACCGCAATCCCAAGTCAAATCCAACTTCCGCGCATGCAACTCCTCACAAATCTTCACCACACGCTCACGATCAACAGTGAAAGCATCATCATAAAACGTCACCTGCTCCACGCCATACTTGTCATGAACAAGCTGCATCTCATCAACCACATTCTTCGGACTACGCATACGGTAACCCCTGCCAAACATGCGTACTGTGCTGCAAAAATCACACCAATACACACAACCACGACTGCTGATGAGTGGGAAAAGGATTTTGCCCATACGCTTCAGCGACTCAAGAGGCAGCAGGTGATGCGCAGGAAACGGCAACGAATCAAGGTTTTCGATGTAGGGTCTATCTGGGGTTTTGACAATTTTGCCGTCTTTGCCGCGGAATGTGATGCCTAAAACATTGTTAAAGCTAGTTTTGCTCTGAAGTTTGCTGAGAAACTCAACGAAGGTTTGCTCGCCTTCCCTGCGAACCACCATATCTAAACTTGGATACTCGTTGAGGGCGTTTTCATCCCAAAAAGTCCCATGCGAACCCCCAAGCATGGTGACGGCTTGCGGCTGAACCTCTTTAGCTATGTTGACTAAATGCATGGCAGACTTGTAAAGCAACGTCGTCGCCGTAACACCGACAACATCAGACGGAGTTTGGCTAATGCGGCTGCGGAAGGTTTCATAAGTGAGTTTTTCAGCCTGACAATCAATAACTGTAACTTCATGACCCGCCTGTTCAGCAACTGCACCCAAATACGCAATCCCCAGCGGAATAAATGGTGGGTGAGAGTGGACGCTTGGCGGATAAGGAGGATTAACTAGAGTTATTTTCATCTGGTGTGCCCTTCTGCAGGGTAAATCCTACTATGGATGCCATATATTGTTTTCTTAAAATGTAACCCCAAGCCCAAATTTAGTCAAAGGCGAATTGGTTTTTGATTTGAAAGCCAAAAAGGGAAAAAGTGGAAAATTAAGATAGTTTTATGTGCATAGCACGCAACGCATACGCAGCAGACGTTTTCAACCCAGATTTGCCGTAGGTTCCGCCTCGCCGCATCATCTTCAAAACGTAACCGGGGCGCAAGTAAAACTTCTGATGCGCCTTGTAGCGGATTTCACGGATACGCTCCATGCTCAACCACGGAGTCTCAAAAGTCGGCGTTGCAGTATCGTACCTGTTAAAGTCGGTGACGCGCAGCCAACCGTTTTCCTTGACCTGCTCATACATCGGCGTTCCAGGATACGGCGTCGCCACATAAAAGCCGATGTCGTCAGGATTCAATGAATTGATGAAGTTTATGGTTTCCCACGCAGTTTCTTCAGTTTCACCGGGGAAACCTATAACTGCACTGGCAATCGTCATCATGCCGGTTTTCTGGGCCATCTTGAAAGCTTCACGCACCTGTTCGCGGTTGATTTTTTTGTGCATCTTGTCCAAAATCTTCTCTGAGCCGGATTCGACGCCGAACCAGACGGTTATGCAGCCAGCGTCATACATTTTTTCTAGTAGTTCTTTGTCGACGGCGTCAACTCGGGTTTCGCAGTCCCACTCCACGTTGAGTCCACGTGCCTTAATGTCTGCGCACATCTCCAAGGTGTGGTTGCGGTTAATGGTGAAGGCGTCATCGTAGAATGTAAATTGGCTTTCACCGTACTTGTTGTGTAGCATCTCCATGTCGTCCACCACTTTTTTGGGGTTGCGGACACGGTATCCTCTGCCGAACATGCGTACGGTGCTGCAGAAGTCGCACCATTGGACGCATCCGCGGCTGGTGACGATGGGGAAAATGGTTTTGCCCATGCGGTGGAAGGCGTCTAGGGGTAGTAGGTGGTAGGCTGGAGAAGGCAGGGAGTCTAGGTCTTGTATGTATGGGCGGTCTTCGTTGCGTATGATTGTTCCGTCTTTTTTGTGGGTGGTTGTGCCTTGCACGTCTGTTATGGTTTTTTTGTTTTTTAGGCGGTCTAGTATGTCAAGGAAGGTTGTTTCGCCTTCTCTGCGTACCACAACGTCCAGCGCAGGGCATTCGTTGAGGGCGTTGGTGTCCCAGAAGCTGACGTGGCTTCCGCCCATGATGGTTGTGGCGTTTGGGTGGGTTTGTTTGGCTATGGTTAGGAGTTCTTTAGCTGAATTGTAAAGTAGGGTGGTTGAGGTTACTCCGATGATGTCTGAGGGGACTTGGGCGATGCGAGTTTTGAAGGTGTCGTAGGTGAGTTTTTCTGCTTGACAATCAATAACTGTGACTTCGTGTCCTGCTTGTTCTGCCACTGCGCCTAGGTATGCGATACCTAGGGGGATGAATGGTGGGTGTGAATGTGCGTGTGGCGGGTAAGGAGGATAAACCAA
>CALMWK010000008.1 GCA_937873375.1 Candidatus Bathyarchaeota archaeon | reverse complement strand
AAGCAAAAAACACCACGTTCAACCCTACAGTGTTCACGACTGCGACGCTACCGTAAATGAATGGTATAGCCACACATGCACTGACCAGAAAATTTCCCGGTAACCCGCTACGTTTTCCAGCCGTAAGATAAGCGGTAACAATAACCCAGGAAACCACTGCTACGGCGAGGCATAACAGACTCACAAGATAAGCAAAAACAAGTCCTGTAACTGACAACCCCAACACAAACGCCAGAGCCTCTTTGGGGCTGACCGCGCCGCTTGGTATTGGGCGGGCGGGTTCATTTATCGCGTCGATTACCCTGTCATAGTAGTCGTTTATAGCCATGGCTGCTGCACACAGTGTGAACCCTGTGAGAAAACCAAACGCCAAGCTAAGCCAACTACTGCCAAGAGTCTGCGGGCTGGCAAGAACCGCGCCAACCAAGACCGCGACCCCCATCATTACGCAGTTGAGGGGACGCATTAGCCGTACAAAACCGCCCAGTTTACCCATGTCTGTCACACCTTGTATCTGTGGCTTTTAATTTAATAATACAAGGTTATAAAATTGTCCAATAAGGTATAAGAAGAACGCACAGAAAATGTACCTTGGTGCCTTTTTGATTAAAACCAAACGCGTCTACGACCCTTCACATGAAGAAGACGGCTTTCGAGTCCTCGTTGACCGCCTGTGGCCCAGAGGTATGTCAAAAGAAAAAGCGCGGCTTGACCTCTGGATGAAAGAAATCGCACCCAGCAACGAACTGCGAATATGGTTCAGTCATGAACCTGACATATGGGAAGACTTCAAACAGAAATATGTCCAAGAGTTAGATGCAAAACAGGAAATGCTGAGCAGAATCAAGCAAATAGAAAAAGAGCACGGCACAGTTACCCTCCTGTACGCAACCAAGGAACCTGAACGCAACAACGCTGCGGTGTTGAAAGTGGTGCTTGAGAAAAAATAGCTGCTTTTTCAAGAAATGGAAAATCCTTCAAGTAGCACAGACTTTTAAGAAAGTACTAAGTGGTAAAATATGAAAAGAACATGAATAACAGTAGCGCTCCGGAAGCATCAAGCAAAAATAAGAAACGGCACCGCATAACAAAAGCCCTTTTGATAGTGGCTGGGACCATTTCTTTGGCGTTAGGCGCAATCGGTATCGTTTTGCCAATCTTGCCCACTACACCGTTTTTGCTACTGTCGGCGGCGTGTTACTGTCGTAGCTCTGATCGATTGTACCACTGGCTTCTAAATAACAAGTGGTTTGGTGAATACATTAAGAACTACCGCGAAGGCAGAGGAATCCCCCTAAAAACCAAGATCCTTGCGGTGACCGTGCTGTGGATAACAATATTTTACTCAGCATTTTTCGTTATACGAATTTTGGAAGTGCAGTTGATTCTGATTGTTGTGGCAGTTGCCGTAAGCACACACATATTGAGGTTGCCAACTTTCAAGAAAGCAAAAACTTGAGAAGTGCATATTGGAAGGTTTATTATGCTCCAAATTAATACTCATGTTAAGCTTTATGGGTGAGCCTCTTTTGAGCAACAAATACGCGCCACTATTGGGCGACAACTACGCCCCTGAAAGGATTCGAGTCATAATTCCAGTAGGCGGAAAAGCAACGCGGCTTCTTCCAATGACAGCAGAAACAAGCAAAGCCTGCCTCCGCATGCTAAACAGACCTCTGGTGGAGTTCTCGCTTCTGTCCCTTGCCAACCAAGGCATCCGTCACTTCATCTTCGGAGTGAAAGGCTACACGAACTACAGGGACCTTTACGATTACTTTGAGTCAGGCTACGGCTTTAGCGTAAGATACAACATCAAACCACGCATCCACATAAAGTACCAGCCCAACGTGGACGACCTTGGAAGCGCTGATTCAGCAAGGATAAACATGGAGTATTACGAGATTAACACCCCCGTTTTTGCGGTTCAAGGCGACAACATTTTCGACATCAACGTGAAAGACCTCATAGGTTTTCACCAAGACAAAGGCGCCATGATGACCATAGTGCTCAGGGAAGTGCAGAATGTGGAAGGTTTAGGTATCGCTGATATCGACAAGAATAGTCGTATCCGTTGCTTCGTTGAGAAGCCTTTGCCTAAAGATGCGCCCAGCAACCTTGCTAATACTGGTTTGTATGTGGTTTCGCCTGAAGTGAAAAAGGTCTTCAAAGAAAAAGGCATTAAACAGATAGTTGAGGAGAAACACCGTTTAGACTTTGGCTACGACTTCATACCCTACATGACTCAGACGGGGCACCCAGTGTACGGCTACACGTTGAAGGGCAACTGGTTTGATGTGGGCACGCCAAAGAATTATCTGGAAGCCATGAAGAAACTGCTCAACGGAGGTTTCAGTATGCTCACAGATTTCGGCGGCAGAATCAGCCCCGACCGACAAATCTGGGTTCAAGGAGAAAGCAATGACTCCGAAAAAAGGCGCCAAGAAATCATCCAGAAAATACATCAGGGGAAAATAGACATTGAAGGCGCTGTTCTAATTGGAAGACACTGCCAGATAGACGACGGTGTGAGAATAGTCAACTCCTGCATTGATAATTACACGAAAATCGGTAAGGGTGCTGTAGTGGAAAACTCTGCCATAATGGACCGCGCAACCATTGGCGAACACGCTAAAATTTTAGATAGCATAATCGGCAGGCACACAACAGTGCTTTCCAGCCATAAGAAACAGACCAAGATAAGCGAAGTTTCAGTAATCGCAGACGATGTCACTATTGAAGAAGGCAGCACGCTTGTGGCTTCAAAGATTTATCCCCATCAGCATGTGCGAGGAGACTTCCACGAACAAACTCTAATGGCAAGCTAACGTTTCGGCTAAGCTTTGAACCACTTAAAAATCACATACTTCACTTTATCAGCGCCCAAACCAGGCACGGCAATGATGAAGCGTTTCCGCACCGTCGTTGCCAGCCTTCCCGCTTTTACGATTTCGGTTGCTGAGATGTCTGAATTTGCGGTTTTGACTGAAACCATGTAGGGCGCGTGTTCCACGCCTGGACCGTACTTGTAAACTGCGAAGTCACAGCCAAACTTTATGCCTGGAGTGACTATTAAGCCGCTTTCCCGAAGGTCTTGGTAAACAACGTATTTCTCGTCAAATTCCTCGTAAAGCTGTTTGGCTTTCTGTCGCAGTTTGGTTAAGCCGACTTTGGTTTTTCCTGCATCTTCAGAAACTGCTATGGTGCCTTTCTCTGCGAGGTATACGCCTTCCATCAAATCCAGAATTAGTGGCACGGTAAACTCGGGAATTTTTGGTTTAGCAATCCCAAGTGGTTTACCGTAGTAGCCCATTTTGTAGAGTTCTGAGCCTTCTTTTGAGTCCCAAACAACCAAGAAATTTTCGATTAATTCAACTTTGATTTTTTGGGGCATTGCTGGTTTTTCGCCTTTCCTCTACATTATGAAGGAAATTACTCGGGCTGCGTCTGCGGCATCCTCTGCCTTGTCAGCTGAGTTTTCTAAGAGTTGCAGGGCGTCTTTCATTATGAACAGTGCGGGTAGGTCAAGTTTGCTGCTGAGGACTTTTATGACTAATGCGCGGTAGCGGTCGTCGACAATTCTCTCAGCGATTTCCACGTCTTTGGCTTTCTCCAAAGTCTTGGTTGAGCCATAGGTTAAAACCATCATTGTTTCTCTGAGCTTAAGCACCGTATCGAGAACTGCGTCGGCGAGACTTTGTAGGTCCTTCCTTATGTCAGCTGGAACGTTCCAGTTGTGCTCCATGATTTCGACAAGGTAGAAGGCTATGCCTTCGGAGAAATCTGCAATTTCACTTGTCAAATTGGTAAACCTCAAGAAGTCCTCTCGACTTAACAGAACAGCTCCTATTTCGGCGAGTTCTTGAGAAACCATCTGTCGGGCTTTGATGACTTCTTCTTCGCCTTTTTTGATTTCGCTGAAAAGTTGCCTGGCGGCTTCTTTGTCGCCTTTGGTAAAGTGCTCTGTCATCTGGGGGATTTTTCTGGTGACCTCCAACACCTTGCGTAAGTTATCTTGACAGGCACTTAATGCCTTACGTTTCACACGTTCTTCTGTTTCTGCTGGAAGTACCAAAACTATTTCCCATCCATAATCGTTACTGACTTCATTAAACTTGTAGTGTGCTGGTACATTAAAAGCTAACCCTTAACTTTCCACCAAACTGCCGAGGTTTTCGAAGTTGATTTTTCTTTGGAAGTACTTGTGTAAGAGTTCTGGCAGGTTTTTGATTTGGCTTCTAACCTGTTGCCAAGAGTCTCGGTCACGTATGGTCACGGTGCCCTCGCTTAATGTGTCGTAATCTATCGTGATGCCCAACGGGATGCCTGCTTCGTCTGCGCGTGCGTATCTTCTGCCTATGGAGCCTGTTTCGTCAAGCTCAACCGTGAAACCTTCCTGCGTGAGCACCTTTTGCAGCTCCAACGCTTTTTCTTCTAATCCGTCTTTGTTCATCAGAGGGTAAACGCCAATTTGGGTGGGTGCTATGCTTCGCGGAAAACTCATCACGACACGGTCATCTTTCACGCCATACGCGTACTCCAACGCAACGTAGAAGAGTCTGTCAGAACCAAAACTGGGTTCCACAACGTGTGGAATAAACCGTTTCCCACGTTCCACTGTTTTCTGGCTGGAGATGTCAACGTGCTCAGGCAAAACCTTGTAGGTATCCGCCATGTAGAAACCGTCTTTTTCGAAAGCAGCCTTAACCACTTGCGGGTCAGCTTTGGCAAGTAATTCTCCGACTTTTCCGGCTTCTTTCTTGAAAACTGGACCCAGCTTCGCCATAACAGGCTTCACCGCGAGTTGCTCAGTTTCAACTGGCTTTGCGTATTCCTTGAAAACGCGCATGTCAGCGCCGCTGGCTTTCATGTGGCTACCCAAGTCGTAGTCTGTGCGGTATGCGTGACCGGAAACTTCAGTCCAGCCGTGTCTATCAAGGAGAACTTCTTGGTCGAAGCTTTGGCTGGAGTAGTGTGCTTTTTCCCATGTGAGTTTTTCTATGAACCGCTGTTTTTCTGGTGGAACACCGATTTCAACGAGAAGTTTCTTGGCCATGGCCATGAAGAAGGCTTGCCACTCTGACTTCACGATTTTCCTGTCCAATGCTTCTCGGACTGTGATGTTGAGGGTGTCTTCACAGCATTTTAGTCTGCTTTCGCACAGGAGAATTGGCAAGATTTCGTTTTCAACTTCTTTCAGTAGGCGGCAGCAGGGTTCTTCGGGGTCGAAGAAGAACTCTAAATCGCAAATGGTAAACTCTCTTAGTCTAATCAAGCCTTGTCGGGGTGAAATTTCGTTTCTTAAAGCGTGACCTATCTGGATGACGCCAAAAGGCAATTTCTCCCTTGCCATTGCGTAGAGGCGGTTAAATTCTACGAAGATACCTTGGGCTGCTTCAGGTCTGCCGTAGCCTGTGGCACCCGAGTAGGGTCCAATGGTTGTTATGAACATGGTGAGGAACTGCTGGGGCGGGTTGAAGTCTCCTTGGCAGTCAGGGCATTTTATGCCGTGTTTCTCAAGAGCCTGCTGAATTTCGTCTAAACTCATTTTTTCCGCGTCAACCGAAGATATTTTCGCGTACTCTTCAAGCAGGTGGTCTGCGCGGAAGCGTTTGTTGCATTTGACGCATTCCACCATCGGCTCTTTGAAGTTGGTCACGTGACCTGATGCTTCAAACACTTTGCCTGGCGTGATGATTGGTGATTCCATTTCTAGAATGCCGACTTGTTTAACGAATATGTCTCTGAGTTTGTTTTCGATGTTTTGTTTTAGTCTGGTGCCCAGAGGACCGTAAGCGACAAAGCCGCCTGCGCCGCCGTAGATTTCGTAGCTGTTCCAGAAGAAACCGCGTCTGCGGGCTAGCTCGTTTATGGCTGTGAACTTGTCAATTTTAGTTGTATCGTCCAATTCTTGTCCGACCCTTTTTAGGGTTAATTGCCGTTGACAAATTAAAGTTTGCTAGTGAACTGACGGTTTTTGTCTTTGGCGCCTTTACGGATAAGTCTTTTAAGCGGTTTTTCTTTGTTGAATAAAGCGGGATTCTTATGGAGTTTATGGATGTTGTCTCAGCAAGGAAAAGTGTCAGAAGCTACTCAAGCCAAGAGGTTGAAGAGGAAAAACTCACCAAGATTTTGGAAGCGGCAAGGCTCGCGCCTTCATGGGCGAACAAGCAATGTTGCAAGTACATCGTGGTGAAGGATAAAGCGAAGATAGAAGCGATGGCGTCGATGTTGAATTCTTGGCTAAAACAGGCACCTGTGATAGTTGCTGCTTGTGCTGACCCAAAAGATTCAGGTTCCCGAAACAGTATGGATTACTTCTTGGTGGATGTGGGCATTTCGTTGCAGCAGTTGGTTTTGACGGCAACTGCCTTCGGGTTGGGAACTTGTTGGATTGGTGCTTTCGATGAAGCAAAAATCAAGAAGTTGCTAGACGTTCCAGCTAACGTGAAAGTTGTGGCTTTGACGCCGATTGGGTACCCTGCGGATAAGGAGGGTTTTGGCGGCAAACTGGTGAAGACGCTGGTAGGCAGCGGAAAACGCAAACCTCTCGACGAGATGGTTCACTGGGACAAATGGTGACTCCAAAAATTTTTGTGATTTAAACAACACCCCGCGTCAGAATCTAATCTTGTGCCCAAGACAGCGTAGCCTTTTATATTGCCTTCGCAAATAGAAATCCCCATAAAGGTGGCTAATTGTTGCCAAAGACAAAAGTTGCGTTAATTGGCGTGGGAAACTGCGCTTCAGCCTTAATCCAAGGGCTACAATATTACGGTAAAGTTGAAACAAGCAAAGGTTCCACTGGGCTACGCAATCCCAGCTTGGGCGGTTTAAAACCCAAAGACCTTCAGGTTGTTGCAGCGTTTGATGTGGACGACCGCAAAGTTGGCAAGGACCTCGCGGAAGCCATTTTTGCTAATCCGAATAATGCGCCAAAAGTTGCCGAAGTTCCAAAATCAGGCGTTGTGGTGCAGAAGGGTCAGTTGTTGGACGGCTTCGGCAAATCCACACAGAGCATAATGCAAGTTAGCACGGCAGTTGACGTTGATGTGGCGAAAGTTCTGAAGAAGTCAGGCGCGGAGATAGTGCTTAATTTGCTTCCCAGCGGCGCCGCACAAGCTTCGGAGTGGTATGCTGAACAGGCGTTGGTTGCGGGATGCGGCTTCGTGAATGCTACGCCCAACTTCATAGCCAGCAACGCTAAATGGGCTAAAAAGTTCGCTGCGGCGGGTTTGCCTTTGGTGGGCGACGACCTTGTGGACCAAGTTGGCTCTACCGCGTTGCACAAGACTTTGCTTCAGTTGCTTTCTAAGAACGGCGCGAAAATTGTTGAAACTTACCAGTTGGATGTTGGCGGCGGAACCGAATCCTTGGACACGATGGATAGGACGCGTGATGCGAAACGCGCCATAAAAACCGAGTCCGTAGCCTCAGCAGTGCCGTACAAGACTGATGTTGTTGCTGGCTCCACCGACTACGTGGATTTTCTACAGAACAAGCGTGATAGTTACTTCTGGATAAGCGGCGTCTACTTCTGCAACTCACCCATGCGAATCGACCTCAAATTCTCCACAGTGGATGCACCCAACGCTGGTAGTGTGCTCTTTGATGTGTTGCGCGGCATGAAGTTGGCGTTAAACAAAAAGCAGAAAGGCGCAATAGAGCCGCTGTGTGCTTACGGATTCAAGCATCCGCCCAAGTTGCTGCCTTTGGAAGCTGCTGAAGAGGCGTTCAAGAAGTTCGTGACGGAGAATTCTTAACCGCGTTAGGTTGCGGCGAGTTTCTCCAGTGCACTTATTGTTTTCTCTTTTATTTTGTTGCGTTCAATTTTCTCTTTCAGCAGGCTAATCGAATTGACAGGCGTGGGGTCTACTTTGCGCAGCAACGCCAAGTAAACGCTCACGAAGTCGCCCACGAGAACAGTTGATAGCATTTTGGCAAGGTTGCATTTGCCCTGCGTCCAAACTTCGGACATCTTCGAAATTGTTGGCTGCATTAGGGTTTGGGTGTTTTCGATTCTGCTCCGAATTCCAATGGGTTCGGTTTTGTCTCGGATGAATATGGCGGTGTATCTTTTGGCGAGCTGTCTAGGTTTTTCCCAGCCTACAATCTCGTTGTGGTTAAGTTCACTGAATATTTCCCACTTCGCTGGGATTTTGCTGTTCTCGTTGAACTGCTGTTTCCAGCGCATTGCCACGCTACGGTAAACGCCAAAACCATACACCACAGGTGCAGTACCGTATGCGTTAGTTGCTAATGTTTTGGTGAAGTTGCTTTTTGCTGGTTTTTCAGGTGCGTTTTCACGGCTTATTTTTTCCAACAGCTTAGTTGTTTCCGAAAGGTTCTCCGCGACTTTTGGTGCCCACCCAATTTTTTCGATACACTTCAAAAGAGGTACAATCATGTGGGGCAAAGCTGCACGCGGCGGCATTCCGTCGGGTACCTGCAGGTGTGGAACGCTCAGTTTTTCGGCGTATTTTAGCAGGGTTCCACCTGAACTTACGCAGTAAATCATACATTTTCGGTTAATAGCTTCTAGGAAGGCGCTGAGAGTTTCTTCAGTATCGCCTGAGTAGCTTACAAGAAGAACAAGCGTTTTTTTGTTTGCATACGCAGGAAGTGAATAGTACTTGTTGACTTCTACAGGAACAGTGGCTTTGTTTCGCACGTAGTCTTTGAGCAGTTCGCCGCTGATTCCTGAACCACCCATACCTGAAACTATAATGTTTGCGGGTATGGGATAGTTTAGTTTGATTTTTTCGGCGTTTTTTATAGCTCCCGTGTAATGTTTGGCGGCGTCAGTACAAAATTGAAGCATATTGCTTTTGTCGATTTTGCGTATCGCGTCAAGGTTATCCAGAGCGGGTGCGGACAATTTGTTCCCCATTGAATAGTTTGTATGCACGTTTATATTTGATTTTTCACTCTCTACCTGAACACAGAGCAACTTAGCAGTTTGCGCTGTATTGGTTGATGTATAAAATGGTTAAGAAACGGTTGGTTATGGCTTTCCCCGCGTCAGTTATCGCGGACACGCCGCACCTGAGAGAGAAAACAGCCAAAATCGGCTACATCGGCAGAGCTGCAGCCATATTCAAAGTAGACGAAATTATTGTTTACGCGGACGACCCAAAAGTTAACCAGCGCAGAGACTTAGAACTCATCGCTACTTGGCTCAATTACATGGAGACGCCTCAGTACCTGAGGAAAAGGCTTTTTGAGATTAAACCAGAGTTGCAGTTCGCTGGCATTTTGCCTCCGCTGCGCACGCCGCATCACCCGTTGAAGGGGAACATCCGCGATTTAAAGGTCGGAGATTACCGCGAAGGTGTTGTTGTTTCCAAAGCCAAAGGTGGAGTGCTGGTGGACATTGGCTCTGAGAATCCTGTGTTGGTGTATGGTGCGCAGGTGGATGTTAACACGCGGTTAACTTTGAAGATAGTGAAGTTGGGTGCGAAAGTCGAGGTTCAAGTTGTTGACCGCGCTGAAGTTCCCGCCTATTGGGGATTCACCGTTACCGTGGAGAATAGTTCCATTAAAACGCTTCTCGAAGACCAAAGATTTGACTTGATTGTTGGGACTTCAAAGTTTGCCACAAGTTTCCAAGACGCTGCCAAAAGCCTGAGTGAAAAATGGGCTAAAGCAAACACTGTTCTTTTGCTTTTTGGGGCACCTACGCGGGGGCTGTTCGAAATTGCCAAGGACCAACGCTTGAACATACACGACACGGTGGATTTCCTGTTGAACACGCTGCCCAGTCAAGGCACTGAAACCGTGCGCACCGAGGAAGCGATTATGGCGACTTTAGCCATATTTAATGTCCAGTTTGGGTTCTAACGTTTAAAAGTGTGCTGTAGATTAAGTGGTGTGCATGTACTTCGACATCCTCATGCCAGCCATCCTTTTCATGGTAACTATTGCTGCGATGTTTTTGGGGAAACGCACTGAAGCGAAGCTGAAAGCTACTGTTGAGGAACGTGAATTCAAAACTCGCGACAGTGCCATACTGGTGGGGATGATTGCCGTAGCAGTGTCTGTTGTGATGTTTGTGCCGAGTATGGCGATTCTGGCTGTTTTCCTGTTATCTTATTGTTCATTACTGTTTACGGTGACGTATGTGTTTTCAGACATAAACAAAAAACGCATGCTGATTTACTGCGGCGTCTTCATCGTTGCCAGCGTGTTGGCTGGGACGGTTGGTTTCCTCGGTGTTTTGCCTGAGAACTTGAGGGTTATCGGTACTTTGGCTTTTGCGAGTTTAGCTTCCTGCGCGTTTTTCGCTTTACTGTATGCTCTGCGCAGTGCGGAGACAAAGCATAAGTGGTACTTTGCCGCCCTGTCACCCGCCCTGTTTCTCTTGCTCTTTTTCTTCTATAATGAGACCTCTCTGTGGTTTCCGTATCTCTTGGATGTTTACGGCATACTCTTTGCCTTACTGATAGTGCTCTACTTGAGTACGTTGTTCAACTGGAAAACCGTGTTCATCTTTGCGGGCTTCATCACAGCAATGGACATTGTTCTAGTCTGGGTCACTGGAACCATGGTGCAGGCTGCAAACGCAGTTTCTGGGTTGGGTCTTCCCGTGCTTGTAGCTTTCCCAACTATACCTCTAATTGTTGTGGAGGGCGGAATTCTTCTCTTGAGGCTTGGGCTAGGCGACTTCTTCTTCGCAGGCATACTTGCCACGCAAACTTTGAAAAAGTTCGGCAAAAAAACCGCGGTTGTTTCAGCGCTGACTATGAGTGTATCCTTCGGATTGTTTGAACTTCTTCTGCTGAACCCTAGCGACTTCGATGCCCTTCCAGCTACGTTGCCAATTGTTCTTGGCTGGCTACCCATTGTGGCAGTAAAGATGTTGCTTGCAAGAAAACAAAAAACCCCCACAAATGCAACATCACCATCAGCCTAACGCAAGGCAAAAACTCTGTCCTCTAAATTTTTAGAAAAACCTCTAATTAGAATGAAAAACAAAAAACATTGTAAAATAAAAAACTGAAAAGATAAGAGGGGTGTTGATTTTACCCGAATAGGGCGCCTAATCCTTCAAGCGCTGCATCTTCCTTGGCTTTATCGTCTTCAGCTTTCTTCTTCTTGTCTTCTGGAGCGGCGGCTGCTGGTTTTTGTTCTGCTGGAGCGGCTGCTGTTGCTGGCGCGGCCATCATTGTCGGGGCAGCTTTAATTGCCTCATCAATGTTGACTTCGCTGAGTGCTGCAACTAGCGCTTTAACTTGTACTGCATCAACCGTTATTCCTGCTGCTGTGAGGACGCCTGTAACTGACTGTTCGTTTACTTCTTTTCCTGCCTTGTGAAGGAGCATCGCAGCGTAAATGTTTTCCATGTTCTTTTCACCTCGCTATTCGGGTATTTTAACCTTTTCAGTTCACACATTCCAGTTTCGCCTTGGAGCGAAGCAAGATTTTGTGTTTAACTGTGAATTTGAAACCTCTATTGCCGTTAGGAAAAAGACCCAATACCTTAAGAACCTTTCGACGCACGTCAGCAGGATTTCGAAAGAAATTCTACTTTTCTACCCGCAATGATTATGGAAATCCCCAATTCGCGCAGCCCCTGAATATACCCAAACCCGTCATTTCCAACAATTTTTCAGCCTTTCTTCCGTCTTTCTGCGCCTTTTCCAGCCGCGGAAAAAACCCGCCCCAAGCCCAGAAACAAAAAAACAACCCAAAACAAACCCCAAAAAGTAGTGCCTAAGCAAACAACCACAACCACACACAAAACAAAAAACAAATAGTTACCGCTTAACGCAAACACTTGTTTAGAGTATTTCCCCAACAACCGTGATGGGTTTTCGAAGCAGCAAAGTCAACTCCTCAAGCTTTTCGCCATCCACTGTGACAAGCACAACGGTGGCAGGCCCAGCAGTCTTCTCCAAATCTATAGCGGTTTTTTCTGCAAACTTCAGTTGCCGCCCAACAGCATACGCCATCATCCTAGCCTCGTAAGCAATCCCAAAGGTTCCAACTGGCACAATGTCGTGGACATATTTCTTCTGAGACAACCACGTCACATTCTTGAGGTCTGCGATTTCCCCTTTTGCCTCAGCAGGAAGAACTTCATCACCCACTTTTGGTTTGCCAACCGCCACCAACAAGTCTCCCGGTCGGGTCTTTCCTAATCGGAGTTCTTCTTCGTTCGCAAAACCAACCACGGTTAAACCCGCGCCCGTCTGTACCGTTTCAAAGTTTTCCTCGGTGTTCTCCATCACAACCTGGTTAGGTTCAAGCCCAAGAACCGCGGCTTCACGTCTTATGCCTTCCAGAATTTCGCGTCCCGTGGGCTCCTTTTCCACGCCCAACGTAACCGACAACAATAAGGGAAACGCTCCTGTCGCAGCAACATCCATCAGCGCAACCCTAGCCAAAAACTTCCCCAAAACACGACCCTGAACCTTAACCTTATCCAACGATTTCGACCCGACAGCACCAGACGACGTAGAGCCAACCACAATGGCGTGACCCGTGGGAACTTTCAAAATCGCCACATCACCCCTGCGCATATACCCAATTTGCGACGGTTTCACCTGAAACGCCAAAGGTCGCAGCATAGTCCCCATGTTCTCCACCAGATGAATATAGACAGTTAACGCTTGCCGAATAACCTCGGACCGATTCAAATCATGACGCTTCGCAAGTTTATCCACATCTGAAACAAGCTTCCCTGACAAACGAACATTCGTAACTTTCAAACCAACCACACACTACAACCGTAATACAAATGAAACACTTTTATGACTTACCCTCCACTTTATGTGCTCTTTATCTGGGTATCCTCACAAATTACAAGCGTTACCCTGTCCAAAACCGGTTCTTCAGACCTTTTTTTAATTTGTTGTTGTGGCTATGCAGTCACAAATTTTTAAAAATGTGGGTTACTGCAATAGTGATTAATGCATGTGTTTAGTGTGGACCGAATAAATTTAGCTGTAATCTGAGTCGAATACTGAGGAAAACATGGTCTGAATATGCAATAATAAACAACAGGCGACGAGTTAATCTGTACGGTTGCCGACGTATTCAAAAAATCATGTTCTGCAGAAAATCTCCAAGTGCGTAATCATAGAAAGTGTTGAACTCATGGAGTGTAAAATTGTAAAAAAGAAGGTGTGCCTCTTATATGACGGCTACTTTTGAAAAAACAAACATGCAAATAATCAAAAAGATGAATGAGCGGATAATAAAAAACTTCGTCGACATAAT
>CALMWK010000007.1 GCA_937873375.1 Candidatus Bathyarchaeota archaeon | reverse complement strand
CCAAGATACCTGAAATGTTTGAAAGCTCTACGGTTAAAGAGGATTGGCACCGTTACATAAAGAAACTTTGTAAACAAGAATAAAGAAAAGAGAAAATTACTATTTCCGTTTCTTGAATAATTGTACTTCATCGATTGTTGTGACATATTGTAATCCTCCTTCAATTAGGATTATGGCTTCTTCTTTTGTTGTTGCGGCTCTGCATGTCCATTCGTCGCTGTCAAGGTTCACAAGGTGTACAGTAGAATTGGGCGTGGCGTGTTGGCTGTAACCCGTCAAAATTGGCGTTAGCTCCACAGTTCCCCTCTTTTTAGGTTTTGGTTCAAAGTTTTGTTTTGCGTTTTTTCATGACAAATACGAGAACAACAATAAGGACGATTATGACTGCGAAGGCGGCGATGGCAACGTATGTTATCACGTTTTCAAATGTGCTTTGAACGGGTTGAGTCGATGGTTGAATGGTGGGTGACGGAGTTAATGACGGTGATGTAGGCGTCTGGTCAGTTTGGGTGGGTTGAGCGGTTGGCTGGATTGTTGGAGATGATGATGTAGGCGTCTGGTTGATTTCTGAGTTCAGGTTGATAACTACATTGTGGGTGCTGTGTTGATAGGCAAATGATAATGTCCAAGAGTCTGTTCGCGATTCAGTATAGTATGTTATTTGTTCACCATCGAGTAATACAATAATGTTGGAAGCGTCGCTCATGAGCGATTTTGGGATAGAGACCGAAACAAATCCCAATGTTCCTGATTGCCCTGCGACGCTAAAGCTTAGTTCTTTTGTTGCTGAGTTAAACGAGAAACTTGAAAGTGTCGAATTTGATGTAACTGAGAAAACACTTCCCGCTTCTGCGATAGGCGTCACTGCAAAATTAACTATATTGCTTGCTCGTGAGTAAGCTTCATCGCCTGCCCACGTAGCATTAATGAGATAATTACCAGTAGCAGAAGGCATCCATACAGCATTAAAGCCCCCGTTATCGTTTGTGCTTACATATGCTAAGTCGTTCCAAGAATTCCCAGCGGTTACACTATAGGAAAGCAAAATGCCCGCGCCGGATAAACCTACGCCGTTAACAGTCAGCAAACCATTGATTTGAACATTGAACCCTGAATATTCACTGGAACTTTTGCAGGAGAAAGCAATGTCAGGTGAAGGAAGAGAAGGTGCTGCTGAAGGTGTCGGAGTTGGAACGGAAGTAGGTGTGGGTGTTGCAGTCGGAGTAGGTGTGGGTGTTGGCGTTGGAGCCGCAGTTGAAGAGGGATTGGCTGTAAAATAGGCACTTAATTGATGGTCTTTATCCATGTTAATCGTGGCGCGATTTCCGCTCCCTATGTAGGAGCCGTCTAGGTACCAACCGTCAAACACATAACCAGCAGATGGATACTCAGTAACTATGACTGAGTCACCGTAGTTGTAGGTCGAAATGCCGGATGCTGGAACAGTTGTTCCTGCCCCCTGAGGGTTTACTGTAATTGTTAGAGAAACAGGACGCTTGCTAAAAACAGCTACAAGTTCATGTTCTCGATTCATCTCTACCACATAGCTGGATAATTTGCCCTGATAATTCCCGTCTAAGTACCATCCGTCAAATACGAAACCAGTATTGGTGTACTCAGTAACCACTACAGTAGCACCATAATTATAATATCCAGAGCCAACCGAAAGATGCCCTGCACCTGATAAATTAATCCTTACATTCAAGTAACATTGTGTAAAGGATCCACTGGTGGGACCACTATCGGCTTTTACAAAATTTGGTGCAGGCTGCAGGATAAATCCAACTGCGAAAACAATTATCAAAGTGATTATAAACCACCTTTTTTTGGTTCGCATTTGCACTTTCACATTTCTCCCTATGGTTAGCCAGCCAATTATAATCAGCAAATTCATTTAAGCTTTTGTATATTAACCCGTTTTTTAAATAAAGTTCTCGGAAATATTTTGCATTTACTTAAAACTGCAAGTGTTGTTTAACCTGTTTTATGTCTTGTTGGGTATAAGTTTAAACTACATTTAAGCACACTATCATACTGCCTGCAGGGTTACGCTTGTCAGAAGGAACAATGATGGAAAAAATATCCGGTAAGGAAATTTTGCTGCTACTTATACTAGTTTTTTCGTTTGCATATCGATTCTTGCTCATGACTTGGAATATTTTTCCGTCAGGTGCAGATATAGGCCTCCATCAAAGCACAATAAACTCAATAATGGTTGAAAAAACAAGCTTTTTCTGGAACTATTACCACATGGGCGGAGGCCTTTCAGCAACAAATCCGGGGTATCACATTTTTGTGGTGGCTATAACAGCTTTTACTGGAGCAACGGAAATTATGGCACAAGTTATGGTAACTACCTTCTTTTCTTCAATGGTTACACTGTGCACTTTCCTGATAGTACGGCGTATGTGGAGCGAGTCGCCAGCATTTATAGCGGCGTTTCTGATGGTGTTCTCCGCCGGCGACATTGGGATGTTGAGTTGGGGCGGTTACCCAAATTTAATCGCGTTAACGTTAATTCCGCTTGTTTTCTACTTGTATCTTCAGCGTTCAAAATTCGCCTTAAGCGCTTATCTTCCAGTTATTTCCCTTCTTATCGGCGTTATGTTCTTAACGCATGTTTTCAGTGCCCTAATTTTTGTAACAATAACAGTGTGCACGTTTTTTGCCAGCGTACTTTTTTCAAAAAGAACCGGTTTATCAAAGTCACATATTATTTCTTGGTTGTCGCCAATAGTTTTCGGCGTCCTTTTAGTTTTGCCTTATTTGGTCGGTATTGCTCCAGCGTACTTTAGCTCGCAAGGCGCAGTTACTGGGGCGGTTTCTGAAATGAAGCAGGCGGTGCTTGAAACTAGAATAGTTCCAATAGAAATAATTTCATTAAGCTTTATTCCAGTTTTCCTGTTCTTTCTGATCTCAAAACGTTATAAGGGAAAATATTTGACAGTTTCAACGGTTCTTTTGGCTATGTGGATTTTGGTACCTGTAATTATGACACAGAGTTATCAATTTAATGTATATTTGGACTATCAGCGGTTCATGTACTTCCTTTACCTTCCAGTGATCACCTGCGTAGCCTTACTGATTGAAAGTGGCCTAAACATTATCGCAAAGGGAATACATCGGGTACGCAACAGGCTTAAAGAAAAAGCAGTGGAAGGAAAAACGTTTCTCCCCCCAAAGACACCGTTTATTTTGTCTCGTAAATTGGCGTATTCGCTGATGATTTTATGCTTATTGCTTTTTTCAGTATTTGCTATTCCCATTTTTAAAGCGCCTGATGCAGGAGTTGCGGAAGTTAACGCTTACCAAGTCATGACACAGCCCGGGTATGAAGCGATACAGTGGATTCGAAGCAACACCCCTGTGGGTTCAGTTTGTGTTGCAGACGCGAATTATGGCTGGTGGCTTTCAGGTTTTGCTCAACGACCAACATTGAGCGCTGTTGACCCACAGTATTTGATACTTACACGCGAGTTTGAACCCGCAAAAGTGGCGACAAAACTCTTAACGGCAAACTACATCATAGATAATGGACTTATCCAATTTCAAGATGGTGGACAGCGCGTAAATAACAAATATGAACTGTCAGCGAAACTAGATTATTCATATTTTCCTTATCCATTCTTTGGCATCGACGACGCTGACAACAGCATCGTTTACCGCGATAATGGCATCCTCCAACAGTTAAGCTTCACAGAAATCCCCGTTACGAATACTCAAGTTGTAAATGGTTCAGACCAAGTATCTTACTGCGTGGACATGGAAAACCAACTTTTTAGTTATACAAGGGAAGTAACCATTTACAGCGGAATGGAGTATGCCGAAGTCTCCATATCTTTGCAAAGCAAAACGCAAGGAATCTATTTTCAGTGGTTTCACCTTCCTTTTCAATCGCGAGGAGCACCAATACAATATGAAAATTCTATTGGCACAATAGATAGCAACAGGCAAAGACTTAACCAACTAATATTTCCCGAAGGCCAAATAGGCACAAATATTCTCATGCAAGAGAACCCTGATTTTCTAGAAATGGTCTACAACCTTGAAGGGAAAGCTACAGTTCAAATTAACTTCTTCGTAGGCAGTAGCCAATTCCAACTTCAACCGCAGGAGCAAACCGAAAACAACCAAACAGACTACAACTTTGACTACCTGCACAACCTGATGGCTAATAACTCCGCAACGTACCTGAATAGGACTCTAGGTTTGCCCATTGAGTTCTTTGATTACCGAAATGCCATAAATGCATGGAACATCTCATATATTGTCGTTCGCGACACAGCGCAGTTTTCACGGTTCTCAGGTGACGCTTTGTTTAACATGGTCTTCAAGAACAGCGAAGTTTCAATATTCAAAGTTGAGAACCAAACAAAATAGCAAAAATACACCGCAGGAAATTATGATATTTAGGAAACACCAATAATCGTTTGTTGTACTTTAAAAAAAACTGGCGAGATAGCAGGTGGGCGTGGCGTGTTGGTTGTAACCCGCCTTTTGTTTTTTGTGGCATTCGGCTAATCGGGCTACCCGCGCTCTCCGGTAGAGACGTCATCAGCGCATGTTTGCCCTTTCCACTTGCAGGTCGGCCGTTTCACCGTTCCAAATCAGCACACTCCGCGTCGCAAACGCGTCATCGCCAAGTCTGAGTGGACGTGTCGTTTCTGCTCCGTTGCCAAGCCTCTCGGCTTCTCCCCGAGGGGAGTGCAATTCTACGCGTGGGCGGAGTTTCCTCAGACCCCTCAAATTTTTCAGGGTCCGAAAGCCACACACCAACTCACCAGCCCAAAAACAGAAAGCACCGCCGCAACCAATAAACATAGCTCCAAAACCCAAAACAGCGTGAACAACATCAACCACCCAACATACACTCACAACCACAAGCAGCCGCCCCCAACATAGCACCCATGCAGCTAGTGAAAAAACACCCCACAAATCACAACCAAACACCAAACCAAAAACAACCAAAAAACAAATTGCAACCCAAAACACAAACCAAAAAATAGTGCCACAGCAACCAGCCACACCCACGCAAAGAAAAAACAAAAAACAACCAAAACACCCAAAAAACCAACACAAACCATAACTATTCCCCCATCAACTAACCACCCATGAACAAACGCGTCATACTCATCACAGGCACACCAGCAGTAGGCAAAACCACCCTCGCCCACAAACTCACCACAACCCTAAACGCACAATACATCAACTTAACAGACCTCGCAGAAACAGAAAAACTGACACAAGGCAAAGACAAAAAACGAAACACAACAATCATAGACGAAACGAAAATGCGCCGCAAACTCAAAGCAATCATCACAAAAACAGAAACCGACATCATCATTGACGGACACTACGCGGCCGCAGTCACACCAAAAACATTGGTTAC
Source organism: Candidatus Bathyarchaeota archaeon (assembly GCA_937873375.1). Taxonomy (GTDB): domain Archaea; phylum Thermoproteota; class Bathyarchaeia; order Bathyarchaeales; family Bathycorpusculaceae; genus JADGNF01. Next base: position 13,246 of record CALMWK010000007.1, on the reverse strand, counting down.
ACACATCTTTGTTCTCAGACGCAACCCAAAAGAACTCCGCAAACACATGCAGAAGTGCGGCTTTAGCCAAAGCAAACAAGACGAAAACCTATCCGCAGAAATCCTCGACATCTGCCTCGTCGAAGCCCTACGCAACCACCCAAAAGAGAAAGTGTGCGAACTGGACGTTACAGGAAAAACAGTGGAAGACACACTAAAAACGGTCTTGGCGGTGCTCAAAGGCAAAACCAAATGCCGCGTGGGCTGCGTAGACTGGCTGGGAATGCTTGAGCGCGAAGGCAAAATCGACGAATTCCTCAAAACATAAACTAAAAAAAGAAAGGTTAATTTTTTGGTTTTACAGCCGAAACTTTGAGGCTTATGGCGGAGCCAAAGAGTTCTGCCGCTTTCGCCTTGGTCACTTTGAGTTCCTTCATTATTTGCTGCGCTGTTTCATCGCTAACTAAGGCTTCATACGGCAGTTGGGTTTCTTCGATTACCTGCACGTTTTGGAAACCTGCCTGCTTAATGAGGTTGAGGTAAGTGTTTTTCTTTTCTGCGCCTGCTACGCAGCCAATGTAGGCAGCCACGTTCCTCATTATCGCTTGGGGAATTTCTTTGAGCAGCACCATGTCAGAAATCATCAATCGCCCATTTGGCTTTAGCACGCGGAACGCTTCCGCGAACACTCGAGGCTTGTTGGGAGACAGGTTGATGACGCAGTTGCTGATGATGACGTCTGCAGTGTTGTCTGCCACGGGTAAGTTTTCGATTTCGCCCAGCCTAAACTCCACATTCGCGTATTTGCCGCGTCGGGCGTTTGCCCTTGCTTTGTCCAGCATTTCAGATGTCATGTCCACGCCGATGACTTTGCCCTTGTTGCCGACTTTTTTGGCTGCCAAAAAACAGTCCAAGCCGCCACCTGAACCCAAGTCAATGACGATTTCGCCTTCCTTCAGTGAAGCTAACGCCACGGGGTTTCCACAGCCCAAATTAAGGTTTGCGTCTTCAGGCACCGAGTTTAGTTCTTCTTTGCTGTAGCCCACTTGCTCACTGATGTTTTCCATGGAGCCGCATCCACAGCAACAACTGGATTTTTCAGCTTTGGCGATTTTGCCGTAGCCCTTCCGAACTATTTTCCGCACTTTCTCTTCTTTCATTACGTTTCACTTTCCTGCCCAAAAGCGTCTTTCAAAATTGGTCCAAGCATGCACTTCACGGTGTTACCTAAAGCGTCAGCTTTCATCATGACTACACAGCATACCGCACCGTCGCGTTCTACACCTATAACTGCTAGTTTGTCGTTGGGTTTGATGTCTGCTCTTTCTCGCAGGTCTTTTGGGAGAACGATTTGTCCTTTCGAGTCGACGTTGACCACTGCGTCGATTTTGCAGCATTCCTGTTTGGTCACTGTTTTCACCAGCAAAACAGCAGCCGCAGGAATATTTATGTTTTTCCGAAAAATCAGAAAAATCCAACAACTCAGAAAAAAGAGTTGTAGTTTTAATGAAAAAGAGGAACACGCCACATCATTACTTCACAAACCTTAAAAAGCAATTCAGATAACAAACAAACCGTAGTCTGTGGTTCAACTTGGAATACATACTAGACGACGAAAACGGCATAATACTCGACAGAGTAACCCGTGACAGATGCATCATCCTCACAAAAGCCAGAATGACACAAATTCTGTCACGCTTCACAGACATTTTCCAGTCAAGCGCCCAACTCATCATAACAGAAGCTTTCAAAGCCGCAGGCGAACGCTACGTCAGAGAAACCGCTGAAGAAAAAAAGACCGATATGTCAGAGTTCCTGAAAACAAGCGTTAAAAGATTCACCGACGCGGGCTTGGGGAAAATAGAAGTCGTGCAGTTCACGCCTGAAACAGGCGAAGTAAAATTCAGAATTTACAACAACTTTTTCGCAGAGATAACCCATAACGGGTCTACATACTGCAGCGGCGTAGCAGGCTTCGCAACAGGCATGTACAAAGCGTTCCTCCACACAACCCCAATCGTCAAAGAAACCAAGTGCATCGGAAAAAACGACCCCTACTGCGAATGGCACATGACCACTTCCCCATGAATAGTTTAAACTTGTTTGGCTTTGTCACTTCTTTGTGAAAGGAGAATTATCTGTTCATATTTGGTGCCTGTTAGTGTTTGTATGCAGTTATCTGTAGGGGGTAGGTGGAAACCAGAAAAACCCGAGGGGGGAGGGGGTAGAGAAAACGTAGGGTACCTACTAAGGGTCAAATTCTGTCGTCATTGGGCTTCTGAAAACGGGTGGAGGGAAGGGTATGTCAAAAACGTAGCGACTCTACCAAAGGTCATGCACCGTTGGTTTGTGTTAATATATTCCCTCTTCTCATAGGCATCTGGCGGAGTCAGGCAACCATGCGTCCCGAGTCTGAACTTACGATTTTAACCGTTGGGCACTCCACACGAACCCTACCCGAGTTTATTAAACTCCTGAAGGCATACAGCGTAACGTTAGTGGTGGACGTGCGCACCGTTCCAAGGTCTAGGCACAATCCCCAGTTCAACAAAGAAACCCTACCCGACCCGCTCAAGGCGGAAGGCATACGGTACATTCACATTGCGGAACTGGGTGGACTGCGCAGACCCCATGCTAACTCGCCGAACATGGCGTGGCGCGACAAAAGTTTCAGGGGATACGCAGACTACATGCAAACCAAAGAGTTCACCGAAAACCTCCTAAAACTCATTGCCCTCGCCAGAGAAAATCGGGTTGCTGTTATGTGTGCTGAAGCGTTGCCGTCGCGATGCCACCGTGCTCTCCTTTCAGACGCCCTCGCAGTGCGGAACATCAAAGTGGAGCATATCCTGAACACAGACCACAAGTTTAACCATGAATTAAGCCCCAATGCATGTGTGGAGGGAACAAAAATCACGTACCCTCTCTACGCCAAAGAGACGCCGCAGAGAACCTTAACTGACTTTGGAACATCTACTTAGCCGATTCGTCTTCTATGTCTTGGGCTTCCGCGATTAATTCCACTTCTTTGACGCTTAGCGGTTTGTTGGTGGCCTTCAAAACTATTCGTTCTTGCCAGCCGCAGTCTGGGCACTCGTAACTTGGCGGCAAAAGTCCAATGTGCGCCCACATGTCCCCGCCGGTGCTTTTGGCTCTTCGAACTTTTGGGCTTTTGCATTTTGGGCACACCTGAATATCCAGCTGTTTTCCTTCTTTTTCCAGCTCTTCCAGAGCCTGCGCAACTTCAACTGCGTTTTGGATTTCTTCCTGCAACTCTTCAGCGACAGCGAATTGCTGTTTTTTCCGCTTTTTCTGTTTTGTTTCCTGCTCGGTCATCTTGAGTTCTTCCGCTACAAGAAAAAGAATAAGTTGCAACTTAAAGAAAGGCTTTCTGGTACACGGTTTTACATTAGTACAGTAGTTTACAGAATATGATAAATACTTGAAATGTGAACCTTCCAGCAAGGCGGACACAGTTGAACCGAAAAACTGCACTAACAATATTCCTCGTTGCACTTGCTTTTTCTATTTCTCTTCTAACTGTTAGCTGCGCACAAGGAAGAACTAACCTAGTCATGGTTCAAGATGCCGACAACTCCCAAAGATTTGCCTTCTCTGTGCCACTTGTGCTCACTGCAGGTTTACAGGATAAATTGTCACTGCTGAATCAGCCGACAAGGCTTGAAATCTACAACTTCATCAAGAATAATCCGGGCGTCCACTTTCGAGGAATCTGCAGCAACATGGACTTGCCCGTAGGCGTAGTGCAATACCATTTAGGTGTGCTCGAAAACGCTGGCTTGGTAAAGGTTTACGCTGATGGGCAGCTCAAAAGATACTTTGAGTCCAACACCTACACTGTGAAAGAGGTTAAACTGATATCGTTGCTGCGACATGAGACAGCGGGAAAAATACTCGTGGACTTATCACAGAATACTTTTGTGCTTCACAAGGATTTGGCGTGCAACCTGGGCATTTCTCCACAAGCATTGAGTTGGCAAATGAACCAGCTCAAAAAGACAGGACTAATTGAAACAGCGAAAGAAGGTATAAACGTCAAATATTCGCTAAACCAAGAAAACGCTGCCGAAATAAGAATACTCCTCAACATAGGCAGGTCACAAATGTAGCTTGGCGCGTCGCTTTTTTCTTCGAATCACCCAGAAAACAACAATCACCAACATTGCCGCAACCGCCCCAATGATTAGGTAATGGGAAACGGCAGCTACCTCACGCCACCTCTCGCCCAAGAACACGCCAACATAAATCAGCAACGCGTTCCACATGAGGCATCCTGCTGTCGTGTACGCAATAAACTTCGCCAACGGCATCTTCACTGCCCCAGCAGGAAAAGACACCAACGTCCTAAAACCGGGAACCAAACGGCTAAACAGCACCATAACAGCGCCGTATTTGTTGAACCATCCTGCAGCAACATCTAATTGGTTTTTAGTGAAGAATACCTTGCCCAAAACGCGGTGCTCAACAAGAACATGTGCCCCCTTCAAACCAATATAGTAATCAACCAGCGAACCCATGATACCAGCAAGCGTCGCCACTAAAAGGGCTATCCAAAAGTTGAGCTGCCCACCCACAACAAGGTAACCTGCAAAAGGAAGCACCACCTCACTTGGAATCGGCAAACTACTAGACTCCAGCAGCATCAAAAAGAAAACTGCAACATAACCCCAAGAAGACACAATCGCAGTAACATTCCACATAAAAGAAAAAACAGCGCCAATTACGGGTCCGCCCGTCAACGGGGCACCCTCAATCAGCACATCTTCCAAAATCTGCAACAAAACAAACCCGACTACACCGAGAACTATGGCTAAGGCAATAAGCTGCGGCGCTTTCCTTCGTAACCCTTCAAACCTTCGACGAGAAACCAACGGATATCAATTCCTTTTATGAGAAACTTGAATTTATCTTAACCCCTAACAACCCCGCCGCCAATTGCAGTAAAAAACGTATCCTGAATTATCAAAATAGAAGCCCTCTGGTTTCGCACATAAGCCATAAAGCCAAGTGCCCTCATAAGGCGCTCGGAACATCATGTCTAAAAACCTCGTTGTTTTGCCCTCCAAAACAGAAAAATAATTTTTGGTGGGGGCAGCAGGATTTGAACCTACGACCTTTACCCAAGAGCAGCGCAAGGCTACTCTTTACGGGTTTCTTCATGACCGCTCCAGAGATTCGTCATCCCTTTCGGTCAGCAAACCCGTGTTTTGCTTTCTGGAGCCCGTCGTCATACCTGGCTAGACTACGCCCCCAACCAATGAACCCAAATAACCCCAATTCAAATATTTAAACATCCTTCCACCAGCATAAGAATGTCCTTATCCAAACCAAAATAGTCTTACCGCTATCGAGAAATGAGAAACCGACTCGCAAACAAACTTCACGGTCCAACGATCAAAATAATAAGACTCTGCAACTTTATGGCTTTGGATAAAACGCTGTTTAGCTCGGCAGGTACATTAAAACTAATCTACCATTCGTCAAACCCACCTAGACTACAACTCCACATCTAGGCACAAAGCACTAAATGTAGCCTACAACAGCAAAAACATAGCGCATCACACCTCAACACCCAACGTAAACCACACCCCAAACAACCATACCAACAACAGAAAAATAAACACCAAACATACCCAAAACACCCATAAAAAGCGAAAGGTTAATCAAGGAAACCTCAACAGTAAGGATGGGCTTGCCGGCCAGAGGGCGCGGGTTCCACCTGATCCCATTCCGAACTCAGAAGTTAAACCGTGTTCCGTTCCCCGCTGTATTGTGGTCTTCGGCCACGAGAAACCGGGAAAGCTGGCACCCACTTCAACCTTTAAACTAACGGCAGAGTTAGCTAAACTTTATAACTAAGTGCTAATAGTTTTGATGAGAAGTGACGGTGAAAAGGTGACTATGTTGGCGCAATTATCCATTCTGACTAATCAATTTGGTGGAACAGGCGATATAGTAACTCAGGTAATTTACGGCATAAGCTTACTGTTTTTTGTCGTGTTCATGTTTTACGGACAAAGAATCCAAATGTACATTATGATCAGGGAAGTGGAAAACTCCCTTTTCAAGCTAAAATTCATGAAGGATGAGGCGAAGAAAACCGCCATCGAAACCATAAAAGAAATCGGGAAACCCAGCACTGACCCAACCAGCAGAGTAGACCGATACTTGGACTACTTCACTATTGCCCCGCAAAGCATGGACCCCGCAGGCATAGTCAACAAGCTTGACCACATCCTTGACATCAGAGACGCACGTCTCAAAGAAGAAGTGAAGCTTATGGCACCCGCCAGCGACGAAGTTCAAGTGTATAATTTGGAGAACACTTTGGAAGCTGCCATGGCGCTTAACTTCATATACAAAGTTGTGCGTCACTATTATCTGCAAGGCAAAAAAACCCTCAGCCTCTACACTATAATGCAGCTACAGATGATACTGCCATTAGTTATGAAGGAAGCTGAGGCATACTCCAGCGCCTTGAAAGCCTTCGCTCTTGGTCAACCCATCGGAGACGGCGCAGGACCTCTAATAGCTGCTAAACTTATGCACGGCTACGAAGCAAAGAAAGTGCCCAAAGACTGTGTCGTAGCTAAGGTACCTTTTGAAGGACGCACAGCCTTGATTTTGAAAGCTGAAGGACCAGGCGGAAACGTCGGCAAACCAGGCGAAGCAGTAAAAACCGTAATTGAACAGAACAAAGGCAAAATCGCCGCAGTAATAATGATTGACGCAGGCTTAAAGCTGGAAGGCGAATTAGTCGGTGAAATCGCTGAAGGCATAGGCGCAGCCATAGGTGGACCAGGCGTTGACGCCTTCAAGATTGAAGAGTCCATCGTCGAATACAAGATCCCGCTGTACGCTGTGATAATCAAGGAAGACATCGGCGACGCAGTTTCTATGATGCGAAAAGAGATTTCAGACGCTGTCGACAAGGCAATTGAACGCGTGAAAACCGTCGTCATGGAAAAGACCAAAGAAGGAGACAAAGTCATAATCGTTGGTGTCGGTAACACCATCGGCATAGGACAATAGGAGGAAAACAAAGTGAGCAACAGATCAACAAATTCCACAACAAAAATCTCAACTTTCATACTGACTATAATATACGTCGTTTTTGCGCTTTCAGCCGTTGCTGTCTTTGTAGCCATCGGTGCCTTCTACCAAGGCGAACCCATCGAAACCACAATATCCTTGATGGCTATTGGTTTCATCACCATGGCAATGGCGGGATACATACTGTTCCAATCAAGAAAACGCATGGCTAGCCTAAAAACTGAAAACCCACCAGTAATCACAACCATCGAATGCGCAAAATGCAACATCAAAACCACCCGTGAATTCCAACGCGGCGATTACGTGTTCAAAGAGCTTGAGCCCTGCCAGAAATGCCAAGACCAAAAACAGATGATAACTGCCATCTACAGGGAAGTTAAAGAAAAAGAAAAACCCGTAACCGTCTAAGTCAAAACGGTACATCCATCTTCTTTTACTAGCACCGTGTGCTCAGCTTGGGCAACGGGTTTTCTTGTCACTTCAACGAACACGGGGTAACCCATAATCGCTCGTGTTGCCAATAATTCTTGGAATGTTTCATGGTGTTGCTCAGCGGGCACGGCGCCTTGGAGCCAGCGCTCAGCAAAGGGTAAGGTTCTAAAGTTTTCTTCTATGAATTTCAAAAGCTGCTTTGCCTCGGGAGTTTTAGCGGATTTTGGTTTGACTAACCGGAAGATGGTTTTTTGTGGTTTGTCCTCCACTGATCCGCCAGCGTCAGGTAGTGTGACGAAGGGTTCTATAGCGTAAACTCCGCCCGCTTTGATTTTTGTTAGGGAAATCTGTGCGACGTTGGGTATGCTGGTTCCTGCGTGAATCAAGTATCTTCCAACTGAGTGCCCTGTCAGGTTCGAGATGGGTTTGAAGCCGCGGTTTTTTATGGTGTTCTCGATGACTCCACCGATTTTTGACACAGACAAATCTGCGCGGACGATGTCTATGGCGGCTTTCAACGCGGTTTCAGCAGTGTCCACCATGCTTTGGTAGTCAGGGTTAAAGCAAGCGGTGAAGGCAGTGTCGGTAACGTACCCGTCCACGTGAACACCTAGGTCCACTTTAACTATTGACTTCTCAGGGATTATGTTCTGGTCGCCTGGCGGGGACGTGTAGTGCGCAGCAACTTCGTTTATTGAAACATTACATGGGAACGCAGGTTTTCCGCCTTTTTCCCGTATGAGCGACTCGGTTTTTTCACAAACTTGGATTATAGGCATGTTTTCGCGGACGAAACTTCTCATTTCTTCGCGGGTTTCGCGGAGAATTCGCCCTGACAAGCGGAACTTTTCTAAGGCTTCTTCATCGTAATGAGACATTTTGTGGTGTCACTTCGTTTTGGTTGAAGTTCTGTTCTGGTTCCTTAAGGGTGTTAGGTACTTAAATGCCTAACCATCCATGATGGGTCGCTGCTAAATGCTGGAGTTTCGTTAAAAGGGAGTCTAGGGCTTGTAGATTTTTGGGTCCAGAACTGCAAAGTTGTTGCCGCCCGCATGATACAGCATCCGCGCCATTTCTAAGCTGTACCTCTCTGTGAAGACGCCTGGATTTGCGTAAGCTGCAACTATTTTGCCCACAAAAACCGTGTGGTCGCCCGTTGTGACTTGACTGTCCAGTGTGCATTCGAGGTGGGCTATGCATTCGCGGATGGCTGGCGCTTTGACTTTTTTGGCTGGAATCGGGGTTAATTCTGCTTTTTTGAATTTGTCAAAACTCCTGCCGCTGAATGTCCCGCAAGCATAAACTGACTGCAGCAACTCAAGCGTGGGGATGTTGATGATGAACTCCTGCGATTCTTCAATGAGCGTGTGCGAGTGCCTCTGCGGCGAGACGCTTATGGCAACTAGCGGCGGGTTGCTGCTGGTAGGCATCACCCAAGCCAACGTGGTTATGTTTGGTTTGCCTGCTTTTCCAATACATGAAAGCAGTACGGTGTGCATGGGATGAAGAAGCCTATATGAGTACTGTGATTTAATCTCAACTTTTCCAGACATGACAAGCCCCTTATTGGATTCTATTTTAGAAATGTTTTCCCGTGTTTATTTCCCTTTTTGTCTAATTCTTGTTTATGTATTCAATCGCCTCTGCATTTCAGATATTGGAATAGTTTCTTTTCCGCATCTTTTTTCCATTTTTTGGGATATTCCCGAAGGTTTTATAAGCAGTTCTATAGAAAAATAGAATTAAGGGTTATATTAGTTATTGCCTGCGAATTATTGCTAATGGTGAAGCGAATGAAAGCCTCAAAAACAGAAAAAGCCGCCAAGAATGAAAACACTGAGGAAAAAACAGTGATTTATGTATCAGAAAGCGGTTTTGATTCAACTTACTCTGCGATGACTAAACTTCTTAGAAATAGGCCCAGCCAAAAACAGATTGAACAATTTATGAAGGCGAATCCAGGAGTGATAGTCTATGTCCCTAAAGATAGGCTGCAGGAAATAACGAAAGGGTCTGTTGAGCATAAGGAAAGCCAATTCCTAAGGAAATTATTTGAAGGGGCTATTTTGACCAGCCAAAAAACCAAGGGCAAGAAGAAGGGAAAGAACTAAATGTTTACTTTTCAAAATCCTTCCTATATCGGAGAAGTCGTCAAAGGTTTGCCGTCGAGCTTTGTTAATATCTACGGGATAAGGTCTCCTTTTTATGGTCGCGGTTTTTTTGATTTAGAAGATTCGTACATGAACAATTTAGTAATGTTAATGCAGAACCACAACTTTGAATACAATGAGAACTTTCCCACTAATATCACGTTGCAAAGTATCGTTCACGTAAAGGTAGGGGTTCTTGCTCGCGACCAACAAGCTCGAGTGACCTTTTACTTTCGCATACCACCTAAGATCAGTGCCCCTGCTGAAAAAAAAGTTCAGATTTTCGTGCACGATGCCCGAGGGCAATCACTCGCAAGTTCATTGAGTATCACTCCTGGTTCCGACTGGTGGATTGGGACTCGTTCGGTCTTGGTTATTGGAGACGGACGCACAAGTATTGACGTTTATTTCAGACCATGCAACATAAGCACAGACACAAGTTTCAATCCGCTATTTTTTGAACGCGCAGAAGTGGATGTGTATTAAATGACTTCATTTGTCTTGACTCCGAAAAATCCTTACCTTTACATCATGACCGAATCAGACTGTGCTATTGCAACCCTAAACGTTTACAACTGGTTTTTGGGGGTTTTTGAAAAAGGAGAACCTGTCAAGGAGACAGCATATCCCATAAGTGGTAGTGGTCGACCACTAGTTAGATGGGCAATTCCCACTCAAGAAGAGACACTGGCAATTGCTTACGCAAAAGATCGCCTTTTGTTGGTGACAGGCAAGGATTACACAGATACTGACCCCATAAACTATACCAGAGACCCTAACGTTCATGTACCTGTTGTGTTAATGCACAATTCATACGTTGGAAAACAAGTGTTAGTTACATTCGATATTGAGGCGCTAAGACCAAACAAGGTTCAGCTTTATTTGAACGAACAACTTGTTGGAAATAGTGCACTTAATATAAATGGGCGATGCAGAAGGGGTGTTTTGTTAGATGTGACACAGCAAGATCAAAGTTTTTGCGTCGCTTTGAGGCCTGCAAGTAAGGAACTATACGTATATTCGGTGCAGATAGACATAATTTAATCTTCCATCTTTTCAGCCACTTTTGTGAAAGCTTGTCAGTTTCCGCGCCTTTTTTAGATTTACCGTTTTATGTGATATTGTTCGATTGTGTCTTTTGCTTTTTCGCGTCTTTCCCTGTGCTGCTCAAGGAACTTGTTCAGTTTGCCCACCAAGTCGGTTTTGCATTCTCCGCACAGCATTTCGCCTGCTCTGCATTTGCGTTCGCGTTCAGCCAATTTCGCATCGTCTTCTTCGAATAGGTAGAAGTAGTACTGGAATATACTGCAAACCGCTGGGTCGGCGCCTGTTTTCCGCTGTTCTGCGGCTGTGCCTTTGCCGCCTGTGAAAGCGTTCCAGATTTTCTTCTTCACCACTTCAGGCGGGTCCATGGTGAATATGCTTGTTTCAGGCATGGAGGCGCTCATTTTTCCGCCTGCACCTAAGCCTGGCAGGAAGCGACAGTGGATTTGGGCGGGCTTGTAGTAACCCAGTTTCTGTGCAATGTCGCGTGTAACCCTCCAATATGGGTCTTGGTCTATCGCCGCAGGAATCAGGGCGGGCACGTTTTCACCTGTCAACTTCTTATGAATAAAGCATGGTGCGGCTTGGATGGCGGGCCAGAAGACCCAGCCGATGTTTGTGCTGTCTTGAAAGCCAAACGTGGAGCGCGCCGTTGAATATGTGATGCGTTTTGCTACTTCCAAGGTGATGTCGTAGAGCAGGTCCATGTCTTCTACGTCGTAAATTATGTAAGTGTCTTTGGGCTTGAAACCTATCGCGATGAGGTCGAGTGCGTTTTCGTAGGCGTACTTGCGGGTTTCAGGCAGCGAGGCGTCGTCGTCTATGAGGAATTTTTCGTCATCCGTCATCTGGAAATAGAGCCGCGTGCCAAATTTCTCCTGCAAGTGGCGCGTGAAAATCCATGGAACCAAATGCCCAATGTGTACTGGTCCCGAGGGTCCTCTGCCCGTGTACAGGACGAATTTTGTTCCGTTTTCGTAGAGGTTCATTACGGTGTCGAGGTCGCGGTGGCTAAAGAAAATTTGTCTCCGTAGCTGCAAATGCAGGCTGTCGGTGTGGCTACTTATTTTTTTGAGTAAATCATCGGTTAAAGGTTGGGTTCCGAATTCTCGGATGAGTCGTTCGTAGTCTACTTTGCCTTTGACTTCCCAAGGCGTAACTACCATTTCGTTGTTGTTTTCTCCACTTGGCGCTGACGTATGTTTCACCGTAACCTGTATGCTGTTTGGAAAGAAGAAGCTTTCAGGTAATATATTTGTTTTTTAGTCCTTTGTTGTACAATGAAAGCTGAAAGCAGTAGACATTAAACAACCAGAAAAAAGCTTACAGCCACACCAAGTTGTCACAACCTACACAACCAAAACAGACCCCGCAAACCAACCAAAAACCAAAACCCAACCCACAACACAAACCCAAAGAAGTAGAAGTGCCTAGCAACCAATCTACAACTACAAACAAAACAAAAAAACAAACGCCTGATGCCCTTCTAAGCTCGTTTTTTCACTAGTTGCTGTCACTGTCACTTCAATTCGATGGTTACACCAAGTTTACATCACTAATTGACTACATATCTGAATGGAGGAAGAAGGATGAAGGCAGAATTGGTAAATAATAATTTCTTCGCGACCGGTTGCGAAAGCGGCAAACGTTCCAGACTGGAAGTGTATTTTGACATATTACACATTTTGGCGTACCGAAAACCAATGAGATTGACGCACATAACGCAAAAAGCTAACTTAAACGGTGCCAAAACGAAGCAGTACTTGACGTTGCTGACCGCAAAGAACCTGATCGCAAAAAGCATACTGGGTAAATCCTGCGCTTTGGTCTATTCAATTACCCCTCAGGGTTTAGCCGCGCTTAGAAAATTTGAAGAACTAACACAAACGCTTCCACTACCAGAAAACAGAAGCGAAGTGTATGGTTTTGCTAATCAAACAGAAGGGATGGTGATTGCAAAATGAGTAAAATAACCCAACAGAAGCAGGTTGTTCGAGCAGTACTGTTCAAGAAATGGGTCGACATGTGGAACGAATTCGAAACTGAATTCACTGGCTTGCCACAATGGGCGCAAGAAATCACGTTGCAAGACATAGGCACTGCAGTCCAAAGCCGACTTGTCGTTATGCAGAAAGCGGCACAGTAATACCCTGACAGGTGAAGCGAATGAAAAGAGCAAAAGTGAAAATATACCTAGACATCCTAAGAGCGTTGACGCAAAATGGTCCACTGAAACTGACGCATCTCATGCTCAAATCCAGACTTAACTGCAAAGTGCTATACAAAAGCCTAGACTACTTGATTGAACAAGGGCTAGTCGAAAAACGAATCACAGCACGGAGTCAAGACAGGGGCAAGGGGGTCTGGGCAATTACCCAACGGGGCTTAACCATGCTAAAGTACTATCGTGAATTGACACAAGCGCTGCCCCTCATGGAAGAAGCCATACAAAGACAAAAGCCAGCGCCTAACCAAATTGTTGCCCTACCAGAAATTGCTCCAAGTGTGAAAAACTGCCCAAACAACATGCGGTTTTACCACTAAAAGCACAACGGTGATGAATGCTG
>CALMWK010000006.1 GCA_937873375.1 Candidatus Bathyarchaeota archaeon | reverse complement strand
TCGCGCCTACAGCAACGTATCTGCTTGTCACAACCAGCACAACCAGAAGGCAACCCAAACCAAACCCAGACAACAAAACCTGTTTTACCGCAAAGTATATTTCCCGTGCCAAATTGCTTAAGCACTTCAATCAGTAACACGTGAGAGTGAAGACTGCATGACCATAAAAGCTGTCGTATTCGACCTTGACGGAACAATCGTCGCTTTCAACCTAGACTACAAAACCCTCCGCGGAGAAGTCCGCAGCTACCTGCTTAAAATGGGTGTTCCTTCGTCATTACTAAAAGTCAACGAAACCATTTTTGAAATGCTCAAAGAAACAGAAATCTACATGAAAAACCAAGGCAAACCAGTAACCACCCTTGAAGAAATCCGCAAAGAAGCCCTCAAGACCGCTGAAAAATACGAGTTCGAAGCCGCCAAACAAACAAACTTACTTTCTGGCGCCTTTGAAACACTGAAAATGTTAAAACGCGCAGGCTTGAAAATTGGTTTATGCACCTTGAGCAGCGAAAAATCTGCCCTGTACCTTCTGAAAAAGTTTAAACTCGACGAGTACTTCGACTCCATTATATCCCGTGACCGAGTGAACCATGTAAAACCTAACTCTGAACACCTCCAAGTAGTTCTAAAACAGCTAAACACAACCCCACAGGAAACCCTAGTAGTCGGCGACAGCGTCACGGACATGCAATGTGCCAACGACCTCAAAGCCATAGCCGTTGGATTACCCTCAGGGGTCTCCACGCAACAACAATTAATCAGCCACGGCGCAAACTACATCATAACCTCAATAACCGACTTACCCGTCCTCATCGAAAGACTAAACAAACCTGAACCACCAAGCAACGAATAGCTTTTGCTAATTCAGCTTTTTCACTTCTAAAGCAACAGTTTTGTGACAGTTAATACACCGCGTAACAACCAACTCAAAACCATTCAATATGTCAAACCGCCGCTGCGTATACCACCGCTGCTTCGCATGCTCACAATTGACCTGACACATAAACGCCAAACTGTCTTTTACCATTCTCCTTTCCCTCAATCCACAATTTACAGTCTTCCACACATAACTTTTGCGCAAAAACCTCCAACCAAACCTATTGAGCGCTCACGCCCCCATGCATAAAGGGCTTTCAAAGATGATCAAGGTTAAACGTGGTGACCAATTTTGTCTTTCCGTTTACGCTAACGTCGTCTTTTCTGGAAGGCTTCAGTTTTTGCGTGTCTTTGCTTGTGATGAAAACTGTTTCTCCGTTCTCCAAGCGTTCCTGCACAGTCTGGAAATCCACTTGCTTGACTTCGTGGACTTCAACTTCTTGACTGGGATCATTGCGCAGAAACAGCACTTGAAACTTCGGTGACTTTACTCCTTTGATGTTCAACATTTTTCCTACACCGCTTTTAACATAGATTAATGCTTTCAAAACACGTTTTGCGTATTACCAAACCGTACTTGGCTGCGAAATTATTTAAGACTATGTGACTGTCAAAGCACAGCAACACCGAAACATCAAAAGCCTAAAACTTTACTTATTCAAAGATAAACTTGTGAACCGAATCTGTTTCTTTCAACGAATCAACAATTACGTCTGGTTTCGCTTTTTTAACCTCACTTCTGGAGTAAACTCCCGTGAGAACAGCAATGCAGCCCATTTCCGCGGACTTAGCGGCTTCAACTCCGAAAATCGAATCCTCCACAACAACGCAATTCTTAGGTTTTATTGCCAATTTTAAGGCACATTTGAGGAAACCCTCAGGACTAGGCTTCGGCTTAGAAACTTCTTCCGCTGTGAGAACAACATCAAAAAATCTCTTGGTGTTAGTGGTTTTGAGCAGATGGTCAATGACCTGCCTGTTGTTCATAGATGCCAACCCCAGCTTAACCTTGCCCTGCAAAATCTCCAACAGCTCAGTTGCTCCCGGAAACAGTTTTATTTCGTCGCTCAGGTCGATTTCAGCCTGAATCTTCAGGTCCACTAATTTTCTAATTAACACGTCGTCGAACCATACGTTTTGGACGCGCAGGATTTCCCTGAATGTCTCGGCTGCACCAATCCCAATGCGTCGCTCGATAAACTCGTCGCTTATATCGCAGTGGGCTTGGCTTAGGGCTTTGTGAAAAGAGACAAGTATGGCTTTTCTTGTGTCGGCGAGGGTTCCGTCCCAGTCAAAGATAACTGCTTCGAACATTTAGAGTCTTTTCCAATGCAGACCTGAGTGTTCACTTGGTGGTTTCGAGGATTTTTTCGCGTATAAGCTGGCTTTTTTTGGCGGCTTCCTCAATTGCCTGCATCAGCGCCTGACGGACTTGGCTGCCTTCAAGCACATGTATTGCTTCTATGGTTGTTCCACCTGGAGTCGTCACCATGTCTCTTATTTTTGCTGGATGCTCATTCAGTTCCAACACTAGTTTTCCTGTGCCCAAAACCGTTTGGGCTGCCGCGTTTAAGGCCACAGTTCGGGGTAAACCCAGCTTTAAGCCAGCGTACATCATAGCCTCCACTACTATGGAGAGGTATCCGGGTCCGCTGCCGCTGAGCCCCGTGATGGCATCCATGAATTTTTCGTCAATTTCCTCACACGTTCCCATAATGTTGAGTAAAGTTTTGATTTTCTCTTTGTCTTTCTGGGTAACGTCTGCTTCGCAACAGTACGCCGTGTAAGATGCCTGCACCAAGATGGCGAGGTTGGGCATTATCCTGACAAATTTTGCTTCAGGAACAGTTTTCTTCAAAAACGCCAATGGCAGTGTGGCAGCTGTGGAAACCACCAGCTTTCCCTTGACTTCTTTGCTTATCTCCTTCAAAAGCTTCTTCACATCGCCAGGCTTAACACAAACAAATACTATGTCCGCGTCTGCGGCTGCTTTGCGATTATCTGTGGTTGCAGCGGCGCCCAGTTCCTTCATTTCTCTGACTTTCTCAGCCACGAAGTCTGCGGCGGTTATGCTGCCTTTGTAGCCGCTTTTGAGGAGGCTTTTGGTTATGGCGCCACCAATCATTCCTGCGCCTAGAACTGCTATTCTATCCGTCATACACGGTTCACCTTTTCGTTTTATCTACTTGCGGTTTGGTCTCTTAAACTTTTATTGCCCAACTGCTACGAGTTCCCGCATCAGCTTCTGCACTTCCATGGCGGATGCATCGGTTCTTATGCCTCGCGAATTAAAATGCGTTGGAACCGCTAGGTAGCCGTTGCTTGTCAGGGTTTGAAGGAATGTGGCAACCGAGGGCACGGGTAAGCCAAGGTTCTGGCTCACTTGGTCAAGAACGTGGTAGGTTGCTGGCGCATCAGCCTCGTTTTTCGTTAAGGCTAAAAGTTTCGTGATTTTTGCGTTGTTCCTAAACGCGGTGCGGGCGTTTTCTTTCTGCATCTGTTCAATGAATTGTTGGTCAAAGATTTTTCCCAGCCACAGAGGTCCCGCGTACTCCATTTGGGCGCCGCATTCAGGACATTGAAGATTTTTCGCGAAGGGTTTTCCTGTTGTTTCTCTGTGAAGACATTTGAAACAGTGCAGTATATAACCGAGGTTTTTGATGCTTTCATCCGCTTTCTGAGCCCCATAGCCAATTTCCGTGTAGACACGTATGTAGTGGTCACTGCAATGACTAAAAACGACTCGTGTGCCGATTTCATGTTTCGCGGCGACTGCGGCTATGCATCCAGCTAAAAGACGGACAGCGAGTTCTTGGCAGTACTCGGCGCGCATGGGTTTTCCGCCGTATTTACGTATGCATGCTTTTTGGTGGACACCACAAAGGGGTGCCATGTCTGTGGCGGTTGATGCAAGTAAGCCTTTGTTGCGTAAGGCGCGAATAGCCGAGTCTAGATAGGGAACTGGGGTTCCGAAGGGGTCGATGTCGATTATGTCAAAACGTGTTTTGGGTGCCCCATGGTCACTTAAGACTCGGTTAGCATCTTTATGCTCCACCGAGACGCGTTCCTGTAACTCGTTTAAGATGATGTTGTGTTTTGCAAGTGCGGCTGAGCGATGGTTGATATCGGCGCTGACTACTTGTTTGACGCCTTGGATTTCAGCTGCAAAACGTATGCCTCTGATTCCTGTGCCTGTCAAGGGTTCGCATATGGTGATGTCTCTGTTGGCTGCGCGTTGGCAGGCTTGGAACGCCAAAACTGTGAGGTCGCGGTTGAACTCCATGACGGGGTTGTAGAAAACTGGCGCTCTGCTAGGCGCGTAATCTGACGGCTTAACGCCATACGCTTTCAGGTTTGGCACAACAATTTTGACTTTGCCTTCCGTGGTTGTCTCGCTTGGAAAGTCTATTTTGTATTCTTCATCCATCGCTTTTGCGCCAGTTGGTTTAGTGTTGTTACTGAGAAGAAAACTGTGGACATATTAGACTTCTGGTTAACTTGTTCAGAAACCTTGCAGAAAGCGCATGTTGGTTTTGCTTGAAAAATTAGAGCCATGTTGTTTTGCCTTCATTCACTGTCTTAAAACGTGGGTCGTCTGAGAGGCAAGTCGCCTTCAACATGAGCGCGGTGGATACTCATGTTCCGCTTCTTTTCTGACGGGAAAAGTTGTTGCTTGTTGTTGTGTCCACACAGTCACAAATTCATATTAACTTTTACCGCCTAAGAATTGGATTGTGTCCTGAAGCCATCAAACGTTGCATCAAAAGTTTGGCGGGTCAGGCGTTAACCAAGACGCGGAAAAATATGTCCCCTCATTCCCAGAAAAGGTTTCCTTTTCCAATCTGCGTCCGTTAACGAGACAATGGTCCGCCAAACAATAGTTTTTAGAGCTAAACGGATGGGTAGTAACTGTTGGAATGTGGGTAATTCAAAATTTAAAATGAAGAAAGGAGAAGGGGAAGTGGTTTACTCTGGTTTTGGCTTTTTTGGTCTTAGTGAACGCACGGCTGCGCCTGCACGCCACATTTCAGAGTTGCCCATTTCTTTGAGTTCATCAGAAAGTTTTTGCCTGTAGTCTGCGGCTTTGCTTTTATCCAGAACGATACGGGTTTCTTCGCCTGTAGCTACTAGGTCGTAGAGTGAGTCGAATATGGGTTGGGTGCCTTCGCGGAAGCGCTTTCTCCAGCGCAATGCTCCAATGCGCGCGGTTTCGCTGCAGTTGTTGTACATCCAGTCCATGCCGTTTTCGTCTACGAGTCTGATGAGGCTTTGGGTGAGTTCTTCAACGGTTTCGTTGAAGGCTTCGCTTGGGCTGTGTCCGTGTTCGCGCAGCGTGTTGTATTGGGCTTCCATGATGCCTGCGAGTGCGCCCATGAGGACTCCTCGTTCGCCTGTGAGGTCGCTGTAGACTTCTTTTTCAAACGTTGTGGGAAACAGGTAGCCCGAACCGATGGCGATGCCTATGGCTTTTGCGCGGTCTTCGGCTTTGCCTGTAGCGTCTTGGAAGACTGCGAAGCTGCTGTTTATGCCTGCGCCGTCAACGAAGTTGCGTCTTACGGATGTGCCTGAGCCTTTTGGTGCAACTAGGATTACGTCTACGTCTTTGGGTGGGATGATGCCTGTTTGTTCTTTGTAGACTATGGAGAATCCGTGGCTGAAGTAGAGTGCGTCGCCTTTTTTCAGGGATTTTTTGACGGTTGGCCATGCGTCTTTTTGTCCTGCGTCTGTGAGTAGGAACATTTTGATGGTGCCTTTTTTGGCTGCTTCTTCCATGGGAAACAGGGTTTTTCCTGGAACCCAGCCGTCTTTGACTGCTAGGTCGTAGTATGCTTTGTGAACGCCTGTGTTTTCTTGTCCTATGATTACTTTTACTCCGTTGTCTCGCATGTTGAGGGCTTGTGCTCTGCCCTGGATGCCGTAGCCAAGCGAAACAACCACTTCATCTTTTAGGATTTTTTGTGCTTGCTGTATTGTGAACTCTTTGCGTGTGATGACGTCTTCTTTTACGCCACCAAAGTCCATTTTTACCATTCAGATACCTCAGAACTGATTACTCTATTAAAGGGGGGATTTAAGAATTATCCTCTTGGATTGTTGGGTTGGTTGGGTTTGGTTTGTAAATTGGGACTTTTTGGGTGCTGTTTGTTGCTGTGTATACTTTTTTGTTGCGGTTAAGTGCGGTTTATGTTTCTGCTGTGTGTTTTGTT
>CALMWK010000005.1 GCA_937873375.1 Candidatus Bathyarchaeota archaeon | reverse complement strand
AGAACCAGCTTTGAGCCAAGCAAAGTGCTTGAAAACGCGCAGACTCCCACCCGTCGGGTGCACGCTGTGTTAGCCGCCGTCTTTCGGATGTGCTTGTTTACCGAATATATCTTCCACCCGGTTCAGTAACCCTAGGGTGTTTGGACCGTACTGCTCCCCGGTCATGGGATGGACGGTGCTCCGAATATTGTACATCAGCTCCATGATCCGCATTCGTTCCACCGGATCGGGCACCATCACAGTTTCATCCATGGCTAAATGTACCACTCGTCCCGCGAAAAGATGCCAATGACTGCTTTCGTAGAGTGGACGATGCCACTCCAGATGGCATTCCAGGTTGATCGAGCATTCGGCAATACGGGGGGCTTGCACACTCTTGGGCAATTCGACGGTGAAGCCTGAATCAGTGATTTCATCGTTATCTTGGGCGTTCAGCCGAATGGTCTCGAAGCATTGATGATAGTGTTGAAAGGATGGGAAGCCAACGCACCACTCGCCTTCTCGTAGAATGTTTTGGTAGGTGTGCGAGTTGTTCAGAAGTGCGATTAAGGACGAATAATTGCCTTTCTCTCCAATCAGAAATCCCCACGAAGTTAGATTGGCATTGGGCGCGCCGTTTGCTTTCCGTGTCGTGACGAAAAAGATGGGATTGGGTACGGTGACAATGTATTCAAGCCAGGAGAAAACATCGTATTTGCCTGGCCAGTCTTCGATCAGGTACTCCGGCTGTGCAACGGCGATCTCGCGTTTCATCGACGACTCCTTGATTTATTTCACTGGAAAAGGCGGCTAACGGCTTGCGTTACCCGCGGGTGGGCGGGGTGAGACAACGCCGCTTTGACGGAACCAACTCCAAGCCACGTAAACTGCTTGAAAACGCGGCGACTCCCACCCGTCGGGTGCACGCTGTGTTAGCCGCCTTGAAAAATCCGCGGGCCATTCGAATTAAAAACACTAATTCTCCGGTAATTTCTTGAACCATGGTTCAAACACTATCTCAATAAGGTGGAATATATACGCATACTTCAGTCCAGTCATTGTAGTCGCGCTGACCATAATAAAAACCAACAAATGAGTCTCAAGAAGTTCTGGAGTTAACAATAACAGGAATCCAACCATACCGTAAATTACCGAAAGAATCCAAGCGATAAGCAAAGGAAGTATTTTGTGACCTTGTTCTACAGCTTGTTCGCGAAACGTTGGAAAAGCCAATAAAGTCGCGGAGACTGCGATGCTAGGTAACAACGCCGGCCAGTTCTCGTCAAGCTCTTTTGAAAGATAGAATGCCCCGCCTGATAACATTAATGCAAATGGACCATAAGTCAGCCACCACAAGAACTTCTTCATTCCCTGTTGTGTTAGACGGATTTTAGGTTTAGGCAACGAAATAGTAAATGTCTTGCTGTCTGCAACACGAAACTTGGAAAATGTAATCCAAACCAAAATCGCTACTAATACGAGTGTTATACCTAATATGACAATAGGATCTAAATGTATTAACTCTGCAAGTTTGTTGCCAAGGATGTCAACAACTACAAGAAGTAGGATTTCTGTTACGGAAATTATCGTAAGCAGAGTTTTAGTGTTCATTCTGCGTGCAATCTGAGTATTTTCAAAGGATCACACTAGGCGGCTAACGGCTTGCGTTACCCGCGGGTGGGCGGGATTAGACAACACCACTTTGCCGGAACCAACTTCAAGCCACACAAACGGCTTGAAAACGCGGCGACTCCCACCCGTCGGGTGCACGCTGTGTTGGGCGGCGTTTTATGCAGGATTGCGCGTGATGAAACTTCTTACTTCAGCCAAGAAGAGCATTACTTGTTCAACTGTATATTGTTCATAATGCCCATGTGCCGCTTTATTGCGAATATCTAACCAAGCTGTGACACCTTTTTGGTCTAGTTTTGAATAAACATTTGCTTTGGCTAGCTCTGAATTTAAAGTATCTGATTTTACGGGACGCAAGTTCCCATCTTTGTCTGGGCTCTCTGTTGGAATTCCATGCTTATCGCAAAGCTTACGAATATGGTTTTCTAGAGTTGAACCAACGATGACAGCAGCAGCATCTTTATAGCCTGCATCACACAAGTGTTGTGCCATTTCTAGAAAATCTGCAAAAAGCTCGCCATGTATCAGTTCAACGAGAGTCTGAATATACCCTGCTTCAATATCGTCTTTCAACGCTTGAACGATGCCCATGATTGAAGAAGTATGCAAATGTAAATCTGGCAATTGAACCAAAATTCTTTCAACTTCGGTTGCATAGGTTGACGCTTTCCCACTGATTCTATGAATTGCAGCGATACTTCTTGTTATCAAGCTTTGACGATTAGCCTTTGGCAAATCGCTTAGGTCTTTATGCCGCGCGGTTTGTTGAAAGGACTCGTATTCGTGGATGAGTGTAGATAATTGACTTACAAACACATTGTTATTCATTCGGAACCCTTCCTTTTGATGTTGTCTGTTTAGGTCTTAGCCGCCCAACGGCTTGCGTTACCCGCGGGTGGGTGGGACGAGACAACGCCATTTTGACGGAACCAACTTTGAGCCAAGAAACCTGCCTGAAAACGCGGCGACTCCCACCCGTCGGGTGCACGCTGTGTTGGGCAACGGTTTTAGGAAGCAATGACTTTTCTGACCTCAAGCTGTACATAATTTATTGCTGATACTGATGATTCGTAGGCTCTTATTGCTTCTTGTCGAGTAACCTTATTATAGCCTTCGTGGATTACTCTGTTTCTCAAAAGATAACAATCATCGTGCCATTTTTGGAGTTCGCTCTGAGCAAGGGTTTTCCATCCGCCAGATGGTTTTGTGAACCAAGAAATAGAATTATTACTTGAACGAACCAAGGCGATAGATAGGAGATCTTCAAGTTTTATCAATTTTGCGTATAGGTCTTTCAGTTCCTCTCGATTTACACTGGCGTCCAGCAAGTGAACAATTTCTGGAATAAAACTTTCAAATGCCGTATTTGCTTCGACTGGAACAAGATGATATTGCCCACGCCAAATGTAATTAAGAGCTGAGTTCATTAACTCTCTGTAAATCGGCAGTAGAGAACCATCTTTTAGTAAACCTCTAATTTCTGCGACTATTTCTGGTTTTCTTTCAACAGCAGCCCCAAATCCTACCTGATGAAAAGAAGGCTTCCTGATAACAAGACCTTCAATTTCATTTAATTTCTCATCCAATGCAGATAGCCGAAGATCATAAATGTCAGTCTTGACAAGTTGGATAATATGAAAAGACTTCTCATCAAGGTTATTTCTATCTCTGTCTCTATAGACTTCGAGCATTCGATTTGCAGACATGAGTGCGAGATCAATAAATTTTGATTCGTTCTCCACGAAATCATTTTTCCAATTATCAGAATCAGCATGTATCTCTTCGTCAATAACTACTGAAAACTGAGTTCTCCCAGCGTAGCCGAAAATATCATGAGAAATTTCTATGTTTTTTCCTTGCACCTGTGTCCCTGCTGTTTGAATAGGTGGAAGGGCTGTTGGCTTAACAAGGAAAATCCCTTCTTCAAGCTTTACCTCAAAAAAATCTTCTGGAAGGTATATCCTGAATGGGGCGATGAATTGAACACCAGGTTTTATCGCCATGTTGTTTTACCCTTTCTTGAGTTGCCCAACGGTGGGCATTAGCGGTGGTGCGGGCGGAGGGTGGACTCGCTATCGAAACGGGAAAAACCCAACGCCAGAAACAGCTTGAAAAACGCGCAGACTCCCCACCATCCGCTGCATGCCTTGTTAGGTGGAACGCATTAACGGAACCCGTTTCCAGACGCCACAAAAACTCTCGGAGCGAGATCGAAACAAAGCGAGCAACGTTACTGCGTGAACGGCACCTGCTCCCATTATGACACACAACCAGGCAACCCGACCCACCGGCGCCACCCGACCTCTGCCACACCTCCGGCGAGCAAGATTGCTGAAGCAGACCTTGCTGAACGATTGGCACACCTTATGCCCAGGCACGAACGTTTATAGCCAGAACTGGAGCGCCGATTTTTCCTCTTCATGAGCAGAACGACGAAACCATCACACCGCCAATCCAATGACAGGGCGGGCGACCTGGATGACGAGCAGGGATGGGAGGACATGGTTTCTCAGACTTGACCATTTGCGAGCGTACCTATAAATAAAGAAACCGCGTTCCACCTAACGGCTTGCGTTACCCGCGGGTGGGTGGGATGAGAGAACGCCATTTTGACGGAACCAACTTGAAATCACGCAAACTGCCTGAAAACGCGCAGACTCCCACCCGTCGGGTGCACGCTGTGTTAGGC
>CALMWK010000004.1 GCA_937873375.1 Candidatus Bathyarchaeota archaeon | reverse complement strand
ACCGAGGTGAAAACAAACCGTGGCATCATAGTGGACAGTTACATGCAAACCAACATTCCAGACGTGTACGCCAGCGGCGATGTTGCCGAAGCCTACGACTTCGTTTTGAACCAGAATCGTCTGTTGCCTCTGTGGCCTCTCGCCGTTTTAGAAGGCAAGGTTGCAGGCTACAACATGGCAGGCAAAAAAACCGACTACACAGGCGGCACCAACATGAGCTCCCTCAAATACTTCGGCATACCCATCATTTCCATAGGCTTAGCGAACCCCAAAGAAGACCCAACCCTTGAAGTGCTTACCAAGCAGGATGCTGAGGGGAAAGTTTACAAGAAGCTGGTGCTTAAAGACAACGTGCTTGTGGGGATGACTTTTGTGAACGACATCGAAAAAGCAGGCATCCTCTTCTACTTGATGAAGAACAAGGTTAACGTGAAAACGTTCAAGCAAGAACTTCTATCTGAAACCTTTGGTCTCGCCACGTTACCCGAATCATTACGGAAAAAAATGAAAATAGGCGAATAACAATGAATGAACTTGACCGAAAGCTAGTGAACCCATTCAACAACGACAAGGACTTTGCAGGCTGCGCCATATTTGGTATGATGGACCTTGAAGGTAAACGGTTCGGCTCCAAAGACCCTGTTAAAGCCATGGCAAACATGCATGACCGCAGCAACGGTTTAGGCGGCGGCTTCGCAGTCTACGGTATCTACCCTGCTTTCAAAGATTACTACGCTTTCCATGTGATGTACCTGAGTCGAGATGCTAAAGATAAAACTGACAGGATACTGGCTTCATGCTTCAACATAATTTACGATGAGGAAATGCAGACCAAACCCGCCAACGTCATCGACCCACCATTAATGTGGCGTTACTTCGTGCAGGCTAAAAAGCGCCGCCCAGAAAACCTCACCGAAGACGAATGCGTCATACAGGCGGTTATGCGTATCAACACGGAGACTGGCAAGGCTTTCGTGTTTTCCAGCGGAAAAGACATGGGCGTGTTCAAAGGCGTTGGTTTCCCTGAAGACATTGCGGATTACTTCTGCCTTGAAGATTATCAGGGTTATTTGTGGAGTTGCCACGGCAGATTCCCAACTAACACTCCTGGCTGGTGGGGCGGTGCTCACCCGTTCAACGTCCTAGATTGGACTGTGGTGCATAACGGAGAATTGTCAAGTTACGGCATTAATCGTCGTTATCTCGAAATGTACGGTTACAAATGCACGTTGCAGACTGACACGGAAGTGTTAGCGTATGCTTTCGATTTGCTTATGCGCAGACAGCGTTTGCCCATTGAGGTGGTTGCGCAGATTTTGGCTGCACCTTTCTGGTCCGACATTGACTCCTCCGACCCAAAACGCAGTTATACTCTTAGAGCCATACGCCAGACCTACGGCAGTCTGTTGATGAATGGTCCTTTCAGCGTGGTCGTAGCGCACCATGGCGAGATGATTGGTTTGACTGACCGAATTAAACTGCGTCCCATGATAGCGGGTACCAGAGGAGACCTGCTGTACTTGTCTTCTGAGGAAGCTGCAATGCGGTTAGTTTCGCCTAAGCTGGATAGGCTTTGGACTCCGCGAGGCGGCGAACCAGTAATTGGCAGAGTTGGCGGCAAAAAACTTGTGGAAGTTGCAGCGAAAATGGAGGCACAATAGCAGTGAAGAGTTACCTGCCCTCAGAGTTCATTGTGGAACGCGACGAAGACAAGTGCATACGCTGCAAAGTTTGCGTGAACCAGTGCACCTACGAGACGCACAGCTACGACGAACAAGACGACGTTATGCGCAGCAAAGATGAGAACTGTGTCAACTGTCAACGTTGCGTAACCATGTGTCCTACTCATGCTTTGAGCATAAAGAAGAATCCTGGTCCTTTCCGTGATAATGCGAACTGGACTTCTGAAATCATCAAAGATATCAAAAAGCAAGCTGAAACTGGTGGGGTTCTCTTAACTGGTATGGGTGCTGATAAGCCCTACTTGACTTATTGGGAACGGTTGCTGGTGAACGCTAGCCAAGTCACAAACCCGTCGATTGACCCGTTGCGGGAACCCATGGAGATTCGTACGTATCTTGGCGCTAAACCTGACGCGTTGGAGATGGATTTGGAAGACGGCGACATAGAGTTGAAGACTAAGCTTGCTCCGCAGTTGACGCTGGAAACCCCGATAATGTTCTCTGCCATGTCCTACGGCGCCATTAGCTTGAATGTTCATGAGTCTTTGGCGCGTGCTGCAACTAAGGCTGGTACATACTTTAACACGGGCGAAGGCGGCTTAGATTCTCGACTGTACAAGTACGGCGAGCATGCTATAGTGCAGGTTGCTTCAGGTCGCTTTGGTGTTCACTCTAACTACCTAAATGCGGGCGCTGCCATAGAAATCAAAATTGGTCAAGGCGCCAAACCAGGCATCGGTGGGCACTTGCCAGGTGAGAAAGTCACTGACGATATTGCCCGAACACGCATGATTCCCATTGGCACGGATGCGTTGTCTCCTGCTCCTCAACATGACATCTACTCGATTGAAGACCTCCGACAGCTAATCTACGCTTTGAAAGAAGCAACAGATTACACCAAGCCTGTTTCAGTCAAAATTGCTGCAGTGCACAATTCGGCGGCTATAGCGAGCGGTATGGTTCGTGCAGGCGCCGACATCATTGCCTTGGACGGTGTGCGCGGCTCCACAGGTGCTGCCCCCAAAGTCATCCGTGACAACGTGGGCATACCCATAGAGTTAGCTATAGCCAGCGTAGACCAGCGTTTGCGGGACGAAGGCATACGCAACAAAGCCTCCATAGTGGCTGCTGGTGGTTTCCGAAGCAGCGGCGATGTGTTGAAAGCCATTGCGTTGGGTGCTGATGCGGTGTACATTGCGACTGCGGCGTTGGTGGCTTTAGGCTGCACTGTTTGCCAGAAATGCTACACAGGTAAGTGTCCGTGGGGCATCGCTACTAGTGACCCGTGGATTAGCAAGAGAATTAACCCTGACATCGGCGCGGAGCGGCTGGTGAATCTGCTGCGTGGCTGGAGCATGGAAATCAAAGACATGATGGGCGGCATGGGCGTGAACGCGATTGAAAGTTTGCGTGGTAACCGTTTGCACTTGCGCGGTGTAAACATGACTGATACGGAACTGAAAATCTTAGGCGTAAAAATGGCTGGTGAATAATGATGGGTGCACAAGAAAAGAAAGTGATGGCTGAAATCGACCCCAAAGTTCTCTCTCACGTGACAGTGGTGAATAATGTTTGGAAAGTGGACGCTCAAGACTTGTACTATCGTGAGCTTAACACTTTGTTGCGGGCGCTTGACCGGAATGGTGCTGAAAAGGTGGAGTTGCACAGTGTCTTTGGGCAACGGTACATCGGAACCGACCTGAAAACCAACCTGAACATCGACATCTTTGGTACACCGGGCAATGACTTGGCGGCTTTCATGAATGGTCCCCGCATAACTGTTCACGGTAACACGCAGGACTGCATAGCTAACACGATGAACGAAGGCAAAATTGTGGTGCATGGCAGAGCTGGCGACATCGCTGGTTACGGCATGCGAGGCGGCAAGGTTTTCATCCGCGACGACATTGGCGCCCGAGCTGGCATCCACATGAAGGAGTACATGGACAAGAAGCCTTACCTTGTGGTGGGTGGAACCTCTATGGACTTCTTAGGTGAGTACATGGCTGGCGGTGTGTTGATGGTTCTGGGCTTAAACCTCAAAGAAGGCGAAAAGCACAGGGCGCGGTTCGTGGGTACAGGCATGCATGCAGGTGTAATTTACGTTCGAGGTGACGTAACTCACATGGGCAAGGAAGTCAAAATGGTTGATGTGGACAAAGGCGACTCCATCGTGATTGAAGGCTTAGTGCGGGAGTTCTGCGGCTACTTCAAAGCGGACTTCGACAAAGTCATGAGCAAAAAATTCATGAAAATCGTGCCCTACTCAAGCAGACCCTACGGCAGAATATACGCCTACTAAACCCAACCTTTCCTTTTCTGGACCTCTGATAGGACCCTATAGTTTTGACCTGCCCCTTTTCAGAATCCCAGAGATAACAAAACTTGACCCTAAGTAGGGTACCCTACGTTTTCTCTACCCCCTCCCCCCTCGGTTTTTCCTGGGTTGCTTGACCTACCCCTATAGGTTTCTGCAATGAATTACTAACAGGCTCCAAATATGACTGCTAAAACAAAGAGACAGAAAAGTTGGGAACAGAAGTACGCAGAAATTTTTCTATTTTTCCATGACCTTTCGGAGTATTTCCTGCATTTTCCTCGCATCCACATCTAAAATTGGCGTTTCGCATATTATGGTTGGTCGCATGCCTAACTCCACTATGACTTCAGCCAGCTTCTCAAATTCAGGTCCATACTCTGCCGCATCCAGCACGTGGTGGCGTCTTTCTCCTGCTTTGTAGGTGTATTCTATTTTGCTGAAGTGGCAGTGCATGTTGCGCATGGCTTCTGTGCCCAACTTCTCTTCGGCTTTGAGTGCGATGTTGCGGAAGTCTTCCACGCTTCTTAGTCCGCCGCCTGTCCGAGCGTGCAGGTGCGACCAATCAATGACCAGTTGGGTTCGCTCAACTTCTTGGCACACCTCCAAGATTTCGTCTATCGTGCCGAACTGTGCGTGCCTGCCCATGGTTTCTGGACCCAGCTTCACCTTCTCAATCCCATTGGCATTCAGCGTTTTAATTACATCACGCAGGGATTCCACGGTTTTTTTATAGGTCTCGGTTTTGCCGTTGCGCCCATAGAATCCCGCGTGAAAAACCATCACGTACGCGCCCATCCACTCCGCAGCCGTAGCACAAGCGATTACGCGCCGTTTGCTTGCTTCCACAACCGCCTGCTCACCTGCGAGGTTGATGAAGTAGGAACCGTGTAAACTGAGCAAAACATCATTGCGCTTGGCTTCCACACCCAGAGCTTCAGCGTCTTCCCGTTTAATCTGGGGTGCTTGTCCCCACCTGACCGCCTCATACTCCAACGCATCCAACCCCTCAGCCCGCAAAAGCTTAGGCACATCCGCTATCTTTGCACCCATCATCCTGAACATGGGTGGAACTCCTGCGGGACCAAAACGGGGACGGTCAGCCATACAAACTCACTTTACCTGTCCAATACGTTTCGCATTAAAAAACCTGCCCGATTAATTTTTAATCCCGCACACATTTTGACGGTGGAAAAACAAACACGGCTATTCAAGGTTCAGCAACATATTCACTGTGGAAACGCCAGTTAAAAACGCAGAAACCTGTAGCGACGGATGAGTTTAGGGCTGTGTTTTATAGTCCCCAACTTTCCGCAGCGGTTTGGTGGATCGCTTTGTCATTGTGTTTTTCTTTTTTCTTGGCTGTTTCCTTGAACCTGTTAATTTTAACGGTTGTTCCTTTGACGGATACCCAGTGAGTGCTGTTAAAGTTACGGTGGTAAACAAACTTGGTCACTACACGGTGCACTTCCTCTGCAGACAGATTTTCTGAATCCACGGTCAGCTGGTTCCCAAATGGGGAAACAGTAACTTTGAGGTTTGACTGCAGAAAACTGGACAGGTGTTCTTTTTCATTTTGCAAATCTCCCAAGTCCACATGAAATTTTGTTTGGTTTTTGTGTCCAAAGAGCATAGGCGGTTCCTCCTGTATGGGTAGGCGGTTCTAATATAAAAAATGTGATTAAACTTTAATCCACACCCACACTTTTTCCTTGCATGATGTTTGGGCAAGTATTGAAACAGCTAAAGTTTTTTTGTTTGTGTTTATAAGCGTGAAGCTTCTTCATGTAACTGAAGAGTTTCTTTTGTTCTCTGGACTAAACCTGTGAGTCACTGATTCTTTTCGAATACAGCAAAAGAGGTAAAAACGTGTACATTAAAAGCGAAGCATCGGCTCAGAAAGAAAATAAACGAGAATTTTCTCGCAAAGAACAGGCCGCGAAACGAGAGGTTCATATGGTTGCTGTTGGTGACCAGATAAAGTGTCCTGAATGTGAAAACATGGGGCATGTGGTTTGGGTCTCGCAAGACCAGAAGACAATGGGTGTGCAGTGCCCAAGCCACCGAGTCGCAAGCAGACCACAATCCAAATTCGGCGCCACCGTTGTTCCCTCAGCCGAGACCAAGAAAAACGTCGTTATCCTAACGCCAATAGTGTGATTATGGCGACGGGACAACTTTTTCAACTCCTTTTTTTGGGTTAGGTAAACTGCAGCAATGGGTTTCATTTGGCTTCTTTTTCTTTATCGCCGATTTCAGCTTTTTACAGTGACAAAAGATGCGGTAGCCAACTAAAAGTCGGTGGGACTAAAAATTAATCCAGCCACGCAACCAACTGAAATTTTGTTTAGCGTGTCCCAACCGAAAATTTCATTTAAAAAATAAGGAAAGTGTTTAAAAAATAGTTGAGGTTTTGGCGAATACTCTTATTCGCCCCAATCTTCGCCTTCAATAGTTAACTCTTGAAGATCTACACATCCACCTCCATTGGTTATTTTTTTAACTTCAAGTTCAAGTCCACAGCTTGGGCAGCTCAGGATTTCTCCTGTTTCTATGTCGCAGGGAACATTTAGTTCAAAATTGCAGTCTGGACATAGAGTTTTGTTTTCGATTTTTTGGAAATTTGAGTTTGCTGGGTTAATCATTATGTTTTCACTTTTTGGGATTACTCTTTCTAGAGATACAGATAACTATTAAATATTGTGACTTTTATGTAACAAATAGCACCATTTATGTTCCATTTGGAACAAGCGTGCTAAAGCAGGCAATTAAACTTTTTTCTGAACACAACCAAAGCTGACGCAACTATGCCAAGAGTGACTCCCGCAACTATCAGGTAGCCGTAATCAATAGGTGAACGGGTTGTATCCTCTGGTTCTGGTGAAGTCGTGACCTGTTGAGTAGACGATGGGGATGTGCTCGGCGATTGGGTTGGAAGTGGTGTTGGCGAAGGGCTGGGAGATGGGGTTTGGCTAGCCGGGGGCGTTGGGGTTGGGGTAGGTGAAGGCAACGGATTTAGTGACGGATACGGATAAGGTGACATGCCCAGTTCGCTCCAGTGAATAATTTCGCTGTATCCGTAGGTGTTGCCCTCTTGCAGCCCGTCCTCATAAATTATGTCCAGCTTTGTTCCATACTGCTCCAGTAAGCTGTTGACGTGTGCACTGAGTTCTAGGGAAAACTGGTTGGCTTCCCATAACCCCCAAATCTTATCCTTTGGACCACGAAAACCAAACGCGTAATCCTCGGGAAGCGCGAACCCTACTCTGTCACTGAGCGAATTATTGCTTCTAGGATTTTCCTGAACATATTGCCAAAACTGCTCCATGGCCTGCAGATGTTCTCCCTGCAGGATTCCCTTGGTGTACTCCTCGTTTGTGTCAAAAACTACTATGTATTTGGCACCGTTTTGGTAGGCAAAAACCATGTCTTTGTACAGCTCCTCGCCTGACTCGATGTATGGTGAAGTAGTGTACGTCCACGTTATCATAACGCCCCAATCCTTGTTTTGAACATTAGCTGCACCTCTACAGAGTGCCACGTTCAATTGTCTGCTGTAATTCCAACCAAACTCCGCGAAGAGCGTATCATACCCTGCTTTGTAGTCAAACCAGTAAAGAGCATAGTCTGAAGTGAACAATGGATAATCAGTCGAATTTGGATAATAATACTGGGTGAAACGATTCAATTCCCCGCCTAACACATTAACGAATTGGTTTGCTGCATCAGTCCCATCAACTGCGTTTGTGACTATCATTGCGTCTTGGTCTAGCTGTTTCCCGCCGATTTCATCGTCATAATAGAATCCTAAGAAGTTGTTTCCCCACCGTGTCTTGGCACTTTCAACCCAGCTTGTAAGCCAAATGCTGTTCCGGTGAGTCCATCCTCGGTAAACAATGAATGACATGTTTTTGTCAAAAAGATATTGGCAGGTGTCGTCGAGTTTAGTTTGGTCGTAAGTTATTCCAGTTGATCCGATGATGAACAGGTTCGTGTAGGTGCTGACCTCGTCAACTAAGCTTTTGATTTCTGTCGTGTTCTCGTAAGCCACATCAATGCCCACAAAGACATCTGGCGTAACCTGCTGCCCTGTTTGCGCCTAGGTTTGGGGTGACTCCGAGCGGGCAAAGGTCGCCGTCGCCAACGAAGCCAGCGCGCTTCGCGCCGTCGTGTTGCTCGCCGCAAGCTTCCCGGGAGAGCCGGAAGCGCGCCTCCGTGCTCTCATCAACCGGCATATCGAGGAGGCGGTGAACAAGGAATGGCCGATGATGGCGCACCAGCGCGCCACGCTCACCAAACGTT
>CALMWK010000003.1 GCA_937873375.1 Candidatus Bathyarchaeota archaeon | reverse complement strand
TCAACTAATCCCCATTTTTCAAGATCAGGCATAATTCTATAGATGTCTTGCCGCGCCACTTCAGATGCCTGTGCAATTTTTTTAGCGCTTGCCCCTGAGTTGCCTAACTTCAAGAGTGTTAAGTAGATTTTAGCTTGTAAATAGGTCAACCCTAGTTTGACAAAGGTTTGAATAGATTCTTCTTCTTGGCTAAGCATAGCCACCCACTAGCCCACTACTCGCCCAGCCAAGTATGATTATTTCTGTTTAAGAATTTTTCTAGTTTTCACTAAATGCCCTGCTACGTCAACTGGATATTTAGGACACAGTAGTTGTGCGTGAACTCTAAACTGTCGCCGGTGTGTTTGTACAACTCGAAAACAACCACGTATTTGCCAGAAACATAACTATTCATGTTAACTGTGACCATATCTTTCCAGGTTGAATCTTGAAGTGTTGCTGTATCTAAAGTTTGAACTGGTCCCCCGGGCAGCGGTGAAACCAACAGCGTATTTGCCACTTTCACTTGAACCTGATAGTCGGTTGCTTCAACATCGTGGTTTTCCACGCCCACCCAAACAGTGAAAGTGCTGTTCTGCGCAGTAACCACAACCTGCGGGTAATCCTGCGCCCTCTGATTCTCGTCTAATAGGTAAATGGTGCTGTACCCAACAGGCGAACTAAGCAAATTAGAAACAAAAAAACCCGCCACTATCACAACGACGACTATCAAAGCCAACAGGACAGCGATGCCGTAGCCGTTGTCATCATCTAAACCGATTTTTCTTCCAATTCGCCTGGCAGACTCGGATAGTTTGGGCATCAAGTATTCCCTTAAAGATAGTGCTAAATATTTGAATCCCGGACTTAAATGGTTTGAGCTTTGTTTTGCCGTAGCTGCGGTGTTTGTATGTGGTGGGGATTTCAAACATTGTGTAGCCTTCCCTTGCGAATTGAATCAGCATTTCCGTGGCGAACGCCATGTCGGTTTCTTTGAATCTGACGCTGTCTATGGCTTAGCGGAATATTGCCCTAAATCCCGACTGTGAATCGCTTAGCACTTGGGCGTAGAAAAAGTCAAACCAGAATGTTATGACTTT
>CALMWK010000002.1 GCA_937873375.1 Candidatus Bathyarchaeota archaeon | reverse complement strand
ACTAGCACGGCGTCGCATTAAACCCGCCTTGACTCTATTGCCAGAGTTGAGGCGGGTCTTTTGTTTTAAAAAGGAGGTTCCCATGAACAAACTTAAGGTTCCAATTCTGGATAATTGCCCAGAATGCAAAGGCCAGGCTTACCTGCCTGCAGGACAGGAAGTCAGCAACAGCGGCGAGACTTACATGCGATATTTACCATGTCCGACCTGCAACGGCAACGGAGCCAAGACGCGCTGGGTAGAACTGGCTAAGTTCGCGACCCTGTTGCACCAAGCCGCATGCCAGCATGCCCATATCTCTGCAACTGGCGGATGGCACTTTAGCAATGGGGATGTCTATGACGACATCCATATTTCATGTACTGATTGTGGTGCACATATGGATTAAAGAGCTAATAACTCTTCCTCTCCATCCAATTAGGCGTCTTCTGTAATCGCAGATAGGCGTCTTTCATGTTTTAAAGAAAGGACTAACGAAATGGTTACCCATCAGAAGACAGAAACACAAAGTACCGGAATCAACTTTTCAGAGGCTCCAGCGTCGTTTAATGTCCGTTTTACAGACGCAAATGGATTCGAGTCGATGCTTACCATCCGCGGGCAAACTGGAATGGAGGTGCTTGAGAAGAGTATAGCAGCTACAAACTTCCTTTTAGAAAGTGGTTGCAAACCCTTTGTCAATTCGCGTATTGGCTACAGACCAACAGAAATCAAGCCTGAAGGTGAAAACGGTAGCAACCATGATGGCAATGGAAATAACAATCCAGCCTGGTGCGCCATTCATCACCTTGAAATGAAGCGTTACGAAAAAGGAGAACGCAATTGGTATTCGCATAAAACCGCGGATGGATGGTGCCAGGGTAAATAACTGAAGATAGTGACTCTTCCGTTACACCAGAGTAAGAAAATTCATTTAGGGCAGTCATTTGCTTATGGCTGCCCATTCTATTTGCACAAAAGGAGAATTTCCTATGTTTCAAGAGCCTATTCCTAATTATTTCTTTGAAAGGGCAGCTCAAGCTGTTATTGCAAACCTGCCCGAGCAAGTTCGTTCTAGGTTAAATGGGCGCTTAGAAAGGGGATTGGCGCTAGCGATTAAGGGAGCTGTAAAACCTTACACAGACCTAAGCCAACCTCACCAGCCAGACTTGTTTCAAGTGCGAAGCTCGAACCAATTCTACCCTCCTTTCTTTTACATCGTCGACTTGGAGGAGTCTACCTGCGAATGTCCAGATTTTCAGGAAAATGGTTTCGACTTTTGCAAACATCTACTCGCCAGCTTGATTGTTGTGAGTGTTAAGTCCGAACTAATCCATTTTCAAGCTGACTGATTCCAACATTCTAAATGGGCGACCTACCTAATCGTAGGTCGCCTTTTCTTGTTTATGGAGGAAAAAATGGCTTAC
>CALMWK010000001.1 GCA_937873375.1 Candidatus Bathyarchaeota archaeon | reverse complement strand
ACAAGTGAAAAAAACCGCACAGCACACAACCAAACAAACCAAAAAACACAACCAACCAAACAAACACAACCCAAAAAACAACCAGAAAAGTAGTGCCACAGCAAACACCCACAACCACACAAACAAAACAAAAAAACTTTACAGAAACCAGTGATAACGTTAATTAGTTAACTACTCAAAAGTAAAGCAGACAGTGAAACAAGCGATGAGTGAGAAAGAGAACCTTCCAGCCACATCCGAGTTCAAAGCAAAAGGGCTACTTGCAGAGAAAGGTGTCAAAATAACCGAAAAAAGCAACATAGACGCGCTGAGCCAACGCGGCTACGGCACCTCTGAAAACGATGTGTTCACGTTGGCGTTCTACGAAGCCCTCTACCTCGTGGACAAGCTTATGTTGGAGGTCAAAGACAAAAAAGGCGACCCCGTAGCTTTCCAAAGTCTCCTTTCGGCTTATGACGGCGTGGATGAGAACGCTTGGGCGCACTACTTGGTTTACCGCGACCTGCGCAGCCGAGGCTACGTGGTACGGGAAGGATTCGGCGCAGAAATAGACTTTAGAATTTACGACCGCGGCGCATACGGCAAAGACACCGCCCAATTCCTAGTCGTAAGCACACAGGAAGGCAAACCAGCACCAATGAAAGACTTGGCGAACGCTTTAACCCAGTGCCAAAGTCTCAAAAAAGAGTTGGTCGTGGCTGTGATGAACCGCCGAGGAGAAATAGTTTACTACTCAGTCTCACCATTAACCTTCAAATAAAAAAATGGGGATATGCCATGTCAAGTTTCCAGCCTGTCCGCGGCATGCGGGATTTAATGCCTGAAGAAGCAGAAACACTCAGCTACGTCATAGGAAAAGCCAGAGAAACAGCCCTGCTTTACGGTTTTAGAGAAGTCATCACCCCAGTTGTGGAGCCGTACGAGTTGTTAAACGCCAAGTCAGGCGAGGAAATCCGACAGCGCATGTTCACCTTCAAAGATTTAGGCGACCGCATGGTGGCGTTGCGCCCAGAATTCACCGCTTCCATAGCCAGATTAGTCACGACCGCCATGAAGAATGAGCCAAAGCCGCTGAGGACGTTTAGCGTGGGCAGCGTTTACCGCTACGACGAGCCGCAGAAGGGGCGATACAGGGAGTTTTGGCAGGCAAACTTTGAACTCATGGGTTCAGGCAGACCAGAGGCGGATGCGGAGGTTATTTTGTTAACGAACAGCATGATGAAAAACGTGGGTTTGTCGAATTACGCTTTGAAGCTTGGGCATGTCGGCGTGCTGAAAGGCATACTAAGCCAAGAAGGCGTGGACGACAAGACCCAGAACGCAGTGTTGCAGCGGATGGATAAGAAAGAGTACGACAAGTCCCATCGCTCACCCCAGAAAAAAGATAAGGGTTTCGCTTCATTGCGAAAC